>DATCXL010000811.1:0-9766 GCA_036565825.1 Mycobacteriales bacterium | reverse complement strand
ACGTCACAGGACCCGCTCTCCAGCATCGCCGAAATGTCCGGCTGGAGTATCCGGACCCGGTGGGAGAGCAGGCCGAGTGCGGGCAGGACCTCGGTGGTGGGCTGCTGGGCCGAGGTCACCAGTACCAGGTCCACGTCCCGTACCTCCTCCCGCGGCACCGTGCCGGCCGTGTCGGCCGGCCGAAACCAGCCCGAAGAATGGTCAACGGGACCCCGGCGGAGAGCATCGTCGCCTGGGTCCCGTCCAGATCAGGGTAACCCGACAGCCCCCGTCCACACCTGTCGGACGACCCGGTTGGGGCCTGCCGACCGGTATGAGATGGAACACGGCGGACAGCGGGTTGGCCGATTCGCGACCGTGTCCCATGACCCCACAGAACCCAGCAGATCGGGGTGATTTCCACGAACTGCTGGGTTCTGGAACGGGCGCCGGACCTCCGGCCGCGCCGAGGACACCCGGCATGTTCGCGAGGCACGATGGCGGTACTGGTGAGGAGGTGGACGTACATGAGCGTGGCCTACGAGCGTTACGGGCCGTGGACCGTCGCGGATGTCCTCACCCTCGGTGAGGACCGGCGATACCGCCACGAACTGCTGGACGGCACCCTGATGGTGTCTGCCGCCCCAGGCATCCGCCACCAGCGGGCGTCGAGGCGACTGGCCAACGTCCTGGATCAGGCCGCTCATGCCGCCGGAGCCCCGGTGGAGGTCCTTGAGGCCATCTACGTCACCGTGCCCTCGGGGCTGTTCATACCCGACATCGCGGTGGTCGACCGGGTCACCCGGGGTGAACCCGGTCGCGCTGGATGCCGAGACGGTGCCTGGTATCAGATCCGGAGGGGTGGAGCGAAGCTCCCCCCGCAGAGGGCAACACAACACCATGCCCCCTGACTACGGGACCCCGGAGCCGGGGCTCCGCCCCGGCGAGGGCCCTGGAATCAACCATCCAGGTAGGTGAGGATGGGTGGCGTGCGGGACACCTACCGGCCCGGGACGGGCCTCGAACGGTTGCGACTGGTCACCGAGGACGGGGTGAGGCTGTCCGGGCTGCATCTGCCGGGCCGACCCGGCGCGGTGGGTGACCAGGATGGCAAACCCGACCTGGCGTTCGTGGTCGCCCATGGGTTCACCTGCTCGATCCGGCGACCGGTGTTTCGGGCGATATGCGACCGACTGTCGGCGTTCGGCGCGGTGGTGGCGTGTGACTTTCGTGGTCACGGTGACTCCGGCGGCCGGTCCACCGTCGGCGCCGAGGAGGTGCTCGACGTGCGGGCCGCGGTGCGTTGGGCCCGCGAGCGCTACCCGAGGGTGGCCACCGTCGGCTTCTCCATGGGCGGTTCGGTGGTACTCCGGCACGCCGCGCTGTACCGGGGTGGTGACGGTGTGGACGCGGTCGCCAGCATCAGCGCGCCCAGCCGCTGGTACGTCCTGGACACCCCGCCGATGCGTCGGGTGCACTGGTTGTGTGAGACCGCACTGGGTCGCGCCACCGCCAGGCTGATGGGCACCAGGCTGGCCGGTTCCTGGCAGCGGCCCCCGGCCTCGCCGGTCGAGTTGGTGGATCGGATCCCGCCCATCCCGTTGCTGCTGGTGCACGGGGACCGGGACGGCTACTTCACCCTGGAACACCCCCGTGCCCTGGCCGCCGCGGCCGGTGCCGGAACAGAGCTGTGGGTGGAGCCCGGATTCGGGCACGCGGAGAGCGCCGCCACACCGGATCTGCTGGACCGGATCGGCGGTTGGCTGGCGAGCAGCGCCCGGCACGGTGCGTCTGGCACGATTTTGTTGTGAGTCGACATGCCGCTCCCCTCTCCAACCAGTCGCAGGCCCGGTCGTCCAACCTCGGCGCTGCCGTGGTGGCCGCCGCGGTGACGGTGGCGCTGGTGTTGCCCCCGTTGGCCGGACGGGCCGGCGTCGCGGCGGCGCTGGCCGTGTTGCAGGTGCTGCTGGTCTACGCCTGGGTGATGGGCACCGCCATGCCCGGCAGGATCGGCGCGTTGCTGCTGGGTACCGGCACCGCGCTGGCCTGCGACGCACTGGTGTACCGGTTCCCGGACGAGGGGCTCGGGCCGATCCTGTACGCCTACGCGGGCACGTTCGTACTGGCGATCGTGCACCAACTCAGCCGGGGCGTGGTGCGGGTCAGGGTCACCGAGTCGGTGGCACACGTGTGTCTGTTGTCGGCCGCGGCGGCCGCCCTCACCGGTTACCTGGCCATGCAGAACGCCGCGGGGTCCACCCTGCTCACGGTGGGGGTCAGCGCGACCGGGCTGGCCATAGTGGCCGGGCTCCTGGTGGACACGGTGCTGCCGGTGCCGCGCTTCGACTCCGGCGTCGACCACGGTCTGCTCGGCGTGATCGCCTCCGCCGCGGTCGGTGCCGGAGTCGGCTGGCTGCGGGTCAGCCAGGCCACCCTGTCGGTGGACCCGCAGGCCGGAGCGTTGTTGGGTGGCGCGTTGGGCCTGCTGGCCGCCCTGGTCGGAATCGGGGTGGCCTACGTGTGTGAGTCCGCCACGCCGCGGCGTGCGGCGTTCGGCGGACTCACGCTGCCCTACCTGCGGGCGGTGCTCCCGTTCGCGCTGACGGCACCTGTCGCGTTTGTCCTGGCCAGCGCGGTGGGAGGTTGAGGGTGTGCGCAAGCTACTGGCCTCGCTGCTCGCTCTCGCCGTACTGCTGGTGATCGTCGACCGGGTCAGTTCGGCGGTGGCCGCCGGGGTCCTGGCCGACCAGATCCGCACCGAGGCGTCGCTGGGCACCGACCCGCACGTCACCTTCGGCGGCTTCCCGTTCCTGACCCAGGCCGCTGACGGGCGCTACCACGACGTGCGGGTCGCCGTCGAGGGGGTGCCGGTCGGCCGGCTGCGCGGCGTGGCCGTGGATGCACACCTGCACGACGTGCACCTGCCGCTGGCCGACGTGGTTGGCCGGCACGTCGGTCGGATACCGGTCGACCAGGTAACCGGCACGGCCACCGTGGCCTACCCCGAACTGGCCCGTGCCGTCGGGTCGGCTCGGGGTGCGCGGATCGACTCGGTCAGCCGGGACGGCGACGGGTTGAAGGTGCGCGCCACGGCCAGCATCGCCGGGCAGGAACTCACCGCCACCGCGAGGGCCTCGGTGCGGGTCGACCAGGGAGCGCTGGTGGTCACCGCGAACCGGGTCACCGTGGACAACCTGCCGGGCAACGCCCTCGGCGCCGCCGCCTTGGCCGGGCAACTCAGCTTCCGGGTGCCGCTGGACGGTCTGCCGTTCAACCTCCGGGTCACCGACGTGCACGTCGGTGACCACGGCCTGGGGGTGTCCGCGCAGGCCCATGACGTGGTCCTGAACGGAGCGGTGCATCGCGGCGGATGAGCTCGGGGCGGGGACGCCGCCCCCGGGGTCAGCGCCAGAGACGGGGTCCAGACCGGGAATAGAGGCCGGTCCGGTGGTGTTGGCGGCTCCGATGACCGTCGTGCTGCTGCTGTGTGTGCTGCTGGCCACCACCTGCCTGGGCCTGGTGTGGCGGCGGCGGAACGGGCGGATGCGGGACGTGGCCGGCGGTGGTGTCGCCCGTGGTGTCGGTTCTGCGGGTGGTGACCGCGATGACGGCACGATCGATCCGGCCGTGCTCGCCTCCCTCGGGGTCACCCCGGCCGCCGCGCCGGTGACCCTGGTGCAGTTCTCCAGTGCGTTCTGCCAACCGTGCCGGGCCACCCGCAGGGTGCTCGACCAGGTGACCGAGATGTTGCCCGAGGTCTGCCACGTGGAGGTCGACGCCGAGTCACACCTGGACGCGGTACGGGCACTGGGCGTGTTGCGCACCCCGACCGTGCTGGTGCTGGACCGGCGGGGTCGGGTGGTCCGTCGGGCCAGCGGGCAGCCGCGCAGGGCCGACGTGATCGCGGCGGTGGCGCCGCTGCTCACCGACAGTCAGCCGGGATGACCATGTCATCACCCGGCACGCTGATGGTACGGTCGTGATATGAGCACTCTGCTCACCTCTCGCCGCGCGGTCGACCTGTGCCGTGTGGGCAGCTGCCAGTGTCGCCCGTTCTGACAGGGCGGCCACTTTTCTGTGCCCTTCGCGCCTGAGTTTCAGGCCGCCCTGACGCGTACCCACAAGTCCGCGACCGTCAGGAGGCCACCGTGTACGTCGATCCCAGAGGTCTACGCGTAGCCGCGTGGATTACCACCGTGGTGTTGGCCGTGGTGCTGCTCACCGGCAGTGGGTGGCTACTGCTGGGGCAGGCCGCAGTGTTCGCGCTCGGCGCCTTCGCCGGCCTGCGATTCGCCCCCTACGGGGTGTTCTTTCGGTACGTCATAAGGCCCCGACTGGGCCCGCCCGGTGAACTGGAACCTGCCGCGCCGCCGCGGTTCGCGCAGCTCGTCGGGTTTGTCTTTGCCGCGGTGGGAACGGTCGGCTACCTGGCCGGCCTCACCGGTCTGGGCATGGTCGCCACCTCGCTCGCGCTGGCGGCGGCCCTGCTCAACGCCGCCTTCGGCCTGTGCCTGGGCTGCGAGACGTACCTGTTGTTCCGCCGTCTATCCACACGCAACAGTTCACCTGCCACCAACAAGGGAGTCACCACATGAGCCGCACTGACGTGCTGGTCTCCGCCGACTGGGCGGAGCAGCACCTGAACACCGCGGGCGTCGTCTTCATAGAGGTCGACGAGGACGTGTCCGCCTACGACAAGGGCCACCTGGCCGGCGCGGTCAAGCTCGACTGGAAGGCCGACCTACAGGACGCCGCACGTCGGGACTTCGTCGACAGGGACCAGTTCGCCGAACTGCTGTCGGCGCGCGGCGTGTCGAACGACGACACGGTCGTTCTCTACGGCGGCAACAACAACTGGTTCGCCGCCTACGCGTACTGGTACTTCAAGATCTACGGTCACCGCGACGTGCGGCTGCTCGATGGTGGCCGCAAGCGCTGGGAACTGGACTCTCGGCCGCTGACCGAGGACCTGCCCAACCGACCCCGTACCCAGTACGTGGCCAGCGACCCGGACAACTCGATCCGGGCGTTCCGCGACGAGGTGCTGACCGCGATCGGCTCGCAGAACCTGGTCGACGTCCGTTCTCCGGACGAGTTCTCCGGCAAGCTGCTCGCCCCGGCGCACGTGCCCCAGGAGCAGTCGCAGGTGGCCGGGCACATCCCCACCGCGATCAACGTCCCATGGTCCAAGGCGGCCAAGGAGGACGGCACGTTCAGGTCCGACGAGGAACTGCGCGAGCTGTACCAGACGGCCGGGTTGGACGATGCCAAGGACACCATCGCCTACTGCAGGATCGGTGAGCGTTCGTCGCACACCTGGTTTGTGCTCAGTGAGCTGCTCGGACACCAGAACGTGAAGAACTACGACGGCTCCTGGACCGAGTACGGCTCGCTGGTCGGCGTACCAGTCGAAAAGGGAGCCTGACTGTGTGCGGGGCGCCTGTGCAGGGACAGAACATGGCGGGGGTCGACCTGAACCGCGAGACCGTCATATACGGCCGGGTCCTCTCTGACGGGCAACCGGTGCCGGCGGCGTTCGTCCGGCTGCTGGACTCCTCCGGTGAGTTCACCGCCGAGGTGATCACCAGCGCCTCGGGGGAGTTCCGGTTCTTCGCCGCACCGGGTACCTGGACGCTCCGCGCGCTTTCGCGGGCGGGCAACGGGCAGAGCGAGGTCGCCGCTCAGATCGGTCTGACCGAGGCACGCCTTGAGGTGGTCGCCGCCGGCTGAGACGCCGTGGCGAGGTCGGGGGCCCGCACGACCGGATCGGAGACGACCGGTACGTGCGGGCCCTTCACCATGTCCTCAGGACAATCTCCCGATATCACACGGATCTACTGTGGACGGTCGCACCCGGACCATGATCATGCCTTCGGGTGGTTTTCGCGGACCGGGTTCAAGGGCCACCGACGTGGGGACGATGTCTTCGTGGGGCATCGCCCCGCGGGCGCGCGGCGACCGTGAACGGGGGAGGACGGGCACCGATCCGGGGTCACGTCCCGGCGCGAGCCGGGGCACGTCCGTGTGCTCGCGGTCGTCGCGTCCCGCCCGCGTCCGTTCAGCCAACCGTGGTTCACGCACGGTGCCAACTGCCGAGGCGGGGCTTTGCCCCGGCGAGGTCTGCACTACTTGTTCAGGTCGTACACCGGGTACCTACGGTGGGCGTGCCTCTGGTCGGCGCCGGGTTGAGCGGGTTGGTGGTGGTGATTTGGCCAGGTAGTGGTGTGCGGCTGTTGAGGGGGTGTGGGGTGGAGCGAAGCTCCCCCCACAGGAGGCGACACAGCACGTCCGTCCGCGCGGTGCCCACTGCCGAGGCGGGGCTTTGCCCCGGCGAGGTCTGCACCACTCGCTAGTACACCAGCGCCCTGGCGCCGTCGGCCATCACCTCGGCCAGGAACGACTGCGCACCGCCGACCCGGACTCCCTCGATCACGTCTGCCGGCTCGATACCGCGCCGGGCCGCGCACTGGGTACACACGGTCACCGTGCCACCGGCCAGCACCGCGTTGAGCAGGTCACTCAGCGGCGGCGACTTGGCCAGTTCGAACTTCTCGGCCCGTCCGGGCAGCGCGAACCAGGCGGCCTCGCCGGTCAGCCACAGTGAGGTCGACACACCGGAGGCCACTCCGACCGAGGCCACGGTGAACGCCTGCGCACAGCGTTCCGGCGCGTCCGCCCCAGCGGTCACCTTGATCACCAGAGAAGGGTCCATGCTGCCACTCTAGGTTCACCGCGAGCCCGGGTGGTCTGGCGGTGTGGCCAACCCGGGCTCGGGCGTCATGTCCGCCGAGCGTGCCGGGAACTCACGGTGTCGCGACCGGGCCGTCCGGCGGGGTGGCGAGCTGGCCGATCTCGGCCTGGGTGAGCGCGCCCTGGTAGACGGTCACCTCGTCCACGTCGCCGGCCAGAAAGTCGGTGGGTTGCCCGGCGTCCAGGCCGCGACCGACCACCAGGTCACCGTCGGCCCGCCACGGGGTGACGTGGGAGGTCTGGCCCTCCAGCGACCCGTTGACGAACAGCGAGATCAGTCCGGCCGGCCTGTCGTACACGGCGGCCAGGTGGGTCCACACCCCGGGTTCGACGGGGGAGAAGGCCATCGCGTCGTCGCCCGGCGGTATGGTCGCGTCCGCCACCGGTACCCGGAAGTTCCAGCTTCCGAGATCGGCCCGGTACTCCAGCCTGAACCCGCTGACCGTCATGCCGTCCTGGCCGACCACGGTGGCCGACCGGTCGGCCCGGTCCAGCCGTACCCAGGCGCTCACCGAGAAGCTCCGGTCGGTGCGTACGGCCGGCCCGTCGGTGGCCATGAACCCGGTGGCCCCGTCCAGCGCGATGGCGTTGCCGACCAGCCCGGGAATCCGGCTCACCCCGCCGCGCAGGTGACCATCGTGCTGGTTGCCCGAGACGTCCGGCTCGTGGTCGTCGTCCGCTTCGAACCGCCACGAACCGGTCAGCTCGGCCGGGTGATTGACCAGGTCAGCGATGTCATGGGTGCCCGCGTTGTCCACCACGATGCGGTCGTAGACCCGCACGTCGTCCAGCACGCCACGCCAGGTGTCAGCGGGCTCGCCGCCGGCCCGGCCCTGGCCGATCCGCAGCGGCCCCTGCGCGTCGGTCACCGCCGGGTGCGCCGCGGTGCCGGCCAGTTCCCCGTTCACGTAGAGCTGGATCTGCCCGGAACTCAGGTCGAACGTGCCGACCAGCAGCGTCCACACCTCGACCTCGGGTGGTGCGGTCGAGGTGACCAGGTCCACTGTGGACAAATCAGTGTCGGACCTGGGCATGCTGAAGGTCCACCGGTCGGCCTCGGCCGAGTAGCCGAGGGTGAACCCACTGCGGCGCACGCCGTCCTGGCTGACCGCGACGGCGGTGTGGGTGCGGTCCTCCAGCCGCACCCAGGCGGTGACCGCGAGGTTCCGGTCGGTGTGGACCACGGGTCCGGCGGTGGTCACCGCGGCGGTGTCGCCGTGCACCCGCAGTCCGCTGCCGGTGCGGCCGCGGGTCCACGAGGCGCTGCCGGTGAGCGTGCCGGTGTGCCCGTGCCCGGTCGCGTCCGCGACGGTCGGGCCGCTGCCCTCGTCGAATCGCCAGAACCCGGCCGGCCCGCTCGGTAGGCCAATGAACAGGTCAAAGAGCGTTTCCGGACTAGAACCGCCAGCTCGGTCCAGGCTGGTCACCTTCAAACGTAACGGACCGATGAGCCGTGGGGTCACCCGTACGGTCACCGGTTGGCCCGGTGCGGTGGCGACGGTGACCGGCGCCGCGCCGGAGATCGTGTAGCGGAAGGCGACCACGTCGGCCACCCCGTTCGGGTCGAAGGTCACCTGGCCGGACCTGCCCAGCACGTCGACGAAGCTGTTCTCGGTGAAGTCGGTGGACGTGACGAGCGGCGCCGCGTCCGGCCGGGTGGTGTCCACGCTGAACTCGCAGGACTGCGAGAACGGCCCCGGTCCGTCCGCACCGTTGCCGCGCACCCGCCAGGAGTAGGTCTGCCCGTCGGAGAGGTCCCCGGTCGGGATGGTGACCTGTGACGCGCTGCCCACGACCAGGGTTGTGGTGGTCACCTCGCCCACCACCGGGCCGTCGAGCAGCGACCACTGGAAGGTGAGGCTGACCGTGGCCGGATCGGTGACCGTGGCCCGGAGCCCCGGCGTCACGGTGGCGAGGAACGGTCGGTCCGGTCCGGCGACGCAGACGTCTGGTCCGGTACTGGAACTGAACCCGAGCATGGTGGGCGGGCTGGGCGGGGTCGCAGCCGCCCGCGCGGTGCCGGCGCCAAGCGGAACGCCGACACAGGAGAGCATGACCGACAGCACCGCCAGCCCTTTCCGGTGCGAGAACATCAGCATCTCCCTCTGGAAGCGTGTGCGATATATCCAGAAGAGACGATTAGCCTCTTTTGTTGACTCAATACAGGCAGAAACCATGCACTTCAGAGCCGAGGACGTGCCCTTCAGGTAAGACGAACGCCGGACCGGCGCGTGCTCGCAGTTCACATCTCCCACCCGACTCCCACCGGCAGCCAGCGCAGAGTCCGCACCGACCAGCGGATACCCGCCCGACCGCGGTGCTCGCTATTCTCGGCGGGTGCTGGACACGGTGTATGCCTGCCTGCTGGTCGCGGCGTTTCCGCTGCTCGCCTGGCTCGCCGGGTATGCCGTGTACCGCATGTTCCAGGGCCAGCGTTGAGCCGCCGGCCGGACAGCCACCACGATCGGGCCCCGATGACCGAACCGACCGGCCTGCCGCCGGCACCCGAAGTACCCGTGAACCAGGAGACCACCGACCTGCGGTCCGGGCCGGACCTGCACCCGGCGCTACTTCCCTTCCTGCCCCTGGTCGGGGTCTGGCGGGGCAGCGGCAGAGGTGGTTATCCCACCATCGAGGACTTCGACTACGGCCAGGAACTGCGCTTCTCGCACGATGGTCGACCGTTCCTGTTCTACGAGTCGCGGGCCTGGATCATCGGCCCGAACGGCGAGTTCGTCCGGCCAGCCGCCCGCGAGGTGGGTTGGTGGCGGCCTGGCGGCGCGGACGGCTTCGAGGTCCTGCTCACCCACCCGACCGGCATCACCGAGATCTACCTCGGGCAGGCCAAGACGGCCACCCAGTGGGAACTCGCCACCGACGTGGTGGCCCGCACCACCACGGCCAAGGACGTCACCGCCAACCACCGGCTGTACGGCATCGTCGAGGGGATGCTGCTCTACGCCGTGGACATGGCCGCGGTCGGCCAGCCCATGCGACCGCACCTGTCCGCCCGGTTGTCCCGCGTCGGCGGCTGACC
>DATCXL010000797.1:0-2950 GCA_036565825.1 Mycobacteriales bacterium | reverse complement strand
CCGTCACCGGCGTCGATTGCCTCGCCAGCGACCTGGGTGAGTACGCGCGCCGCAGTACCCGGATCAGTGGCGCTGGCCAGAGTGACCACCGTCAACCCGAGCCGGGCCCGGAATACCGCGTAGCCCGGCATCGGCTCATGCCGGCGGAAATGGGCGACCATCGCCGCGACGTCCCCGCCGACGGACTTCTTGTCTGGGTCGGCGCACATCACGTTCAGGCAGTGGGCGACCTGTTGCTCCCACGGTTGTGTCGGTGTGCTCTCCTTCACCATGGCGCGCGCTGTAGACAGCGCGCCCTGTAGGCAGGAGGCGATGATGGCGGCTTGCCGCCCCTCCATGAGGTGCAGGCCGATCCCGCTGTGCGCCTTGGCGTGTTCGACGGCCTCGTCCCACCGCCCGGCGAGCGCCAGGGCCCGAATGCCATCCGCAAGATACTGCAGCCACACCCACTCGCGTAGTTTGCCCTGTTCCTGTTGCGTACCGGTGGGGTTGGCCAGGGGCAGTGTGTGTCCGTTGACGACCAGATCGGTACTCGTCGTGACAGCCCGGTAGGTCGCGGCGAGCAACTGGAGAGCCTGCTCACCGGCGTCGCCGCGGATCTGGAGCCGAGCAAGGTTGAGGACAGGTTCGAGCATGTATCTGGCCTCGAGCGAGGTGAGCTTGCGGTCGGCCGCGCGGTAGATGTCGATGTGCTGCCAGCACAGGTCGTTGGCGAGATCTGTCAGACCGCAGTCGCTGGCCAGCAGTGCTGCCTTGTTGAGCGCGTGCGCCGCGTCAGCGATTCCGTTCACGCCTTGTTGTCTGGCGGCGGCCGCGATGTCGGCGATCTCCCGAAGCCGCTCGGGAAGTGCCGGGCAGGCGGGTCGAGGACGGCCCAGTAGCGGAAACCGGCGTACGGCGGCGCTCAGCGCGGTGTCCACGGTCAGATCCGGGGCAGGATGGCTGTGCTCGCCGCACGGGCGAGGATGCCCTGGGTGGTGGCAGACATGCCAAACCGGTTCCAGTGGAAGATCGCTATGTGGGTGAGTACGGCGCGCACCCCGCGGTCGAGCTGTCCGCCCCTTGCCGCATCACCGAGCTGGCGGCCGGCTTTCTCGAAAGCAGCCAGCCACGGCATGGCGAAGTCAACCGGCCCTCCGGGTGCGAACAGCGGGCTGTCCGCTCGCGTGGGCACGGCCAGCAGGGGCCTCATCTTCATGGCCAGTTCGTCGACGCGGGCGGCATCGGATGGTCCGGGACGGAGCCGAGCGACTCGATCGAAGACGTCGCCGCATTCGAACCAGTCCAGCCCGGCCGCACGTTGTAGGGCACTGATCAACAGGAGGGACAGTTCGCGGCGGCCGAGGGCCGGCGCATTCTGCCGGGCGTAGTCGATTACGCCGCGGCTGTCAGCACAGAACAGATCATGGGCTGCATGTACGCCGGTCGGCCCACCGAAGGCTGTGGTTTCCGGTTCGTAGATGGTCGGCCACCAACGGGTGAGTACCCCGGCCAGGGTGAGCTCATCAAGGACTGCGGCTACCGCCGCGGTGTCGGCGCCGTGCAGGCGTATCCGCCAGCAGGGGTGCTTGCGCAGGAACCACCAACCGACCACGGCCGAACGGGCTTGGAGTTGGTCCAGGCGCGGGCCCAGGTGCTCGGCGACGACCGCCTCGGCCGTACTCCAGTCAGGGAACAGGACCCTGACCTGGTACCACTCTGCCTCGACGCGCCGCTCCAGTGCCGCAAGTCCGGCAGCGTGGTACACCAGCAGGGCATCTGCGAGGTCCGCCCGTTCCACACCACAGTCAACCGCGGTGACATCGGGGTCAGCGCCCGCGAGCACCGCGAGCACGCCGGCAGCAATCCGATCTGGTGGGCTCGTGATCAGGCGATCAGCAGGCATGCGTCCCATCCCGAACGTGGCGGCACGGTGCGCCGCGTGGTCTCCATCGCCAAGCGCACCCCGGCGTCCCCCGTCAGCAGTCCGCTCCCATCGTTCCGGCTGGCCGCGGCGTGTCGTGCCAGCGTGGTGGCCGCCAGGGGCAACCGCTGCCTGATCTTCGGGCTTTCCGCATCACGGGCTGCTCTGAAAGCGGTCTGGTATACCCCAGCTGCCCCGTGGCACAGTCCCGGGTCGGTGACCCGGTTGAGTTGCCGGTCGGTCAGGCACGCGGCCAGCGCATCTTCGGCAGCCTTGCGCTGTACCGGATCCCCGGTCGCGATAGCGGCGAGTTGCTGGGCACGGGCGATCCCGACCGCGCCGTAGCACCAGGACGGTCGGCCAGGGAGGTTCTGGGCGAGGCGGCCGGTGCGCAGTTCTTCGCGAGTGACCCACTGAGGCCACCAGGGTCCGTCTGCCGAGTCCTGTCGCCACGTGTCGAACCACATGCCCAGGTGCTCGATCGCGTCGGCTTGGCCGTCGACCACGCACCCGCGGGATGTGGCGAGGGCGAGCAGTGCGAGCAGGCCCGCCGCGCCGTGCGCCATGCCGAAGTTGGCGTGCCCGCCGAGGGTCGGCAGCATCGGATCCGGGTCATGCGCAACCCACCACCCTGGCAGCAGTACCCCGTCGTCGCGACGCGGTTCAACCAAGCGGACCAGGTAGTGCAGGACCTCGGCAAGCGCGTCGCTGTTGGGCATGCCGTACAACAGCAGTGCGCCGATGCCTACCAGGCCGTGGAACAGATCGTATTCGCCGAACGTGGCGGTATCGCCACACTGCATCCGGTCCGCGGCGTTCGCCAGGCGGCGGTAGGTGAGGCGCAACACGTGTCTGTCGAGTTCCTTGACCGCTGAGCCGTATCGAGGCTGTCCGTCCGCACCGGCCGCGTGCAGTACCAGGTCGATGGCCGGTGCGCCGTAGTAGAGGCCGGTGTGTGCGCCGACGTCGATCGGTCCGGCCGCCGCCTGCGCGATGTGAAGGTGGGCGCTCTGCCAGTCTCCGGAGCCGGTCAGGGCGTTCTCGATG
>DATCXL010000086.1:0-2845 GCA_036565825.1 Mycobacteriales bacterium | reverse complement strand
GGCTGGCAGGCCCGGCACCGGCCGTCCGGGTCGGGTTCGTGCATGGTCGCGACCGCCAGCACGGTGCGTCCCAACACCTCGGGCGGGGCGTCGGCCAGCAACCTGGGCAGGTCGACCATCCGAGCCGACGACCCCGCCGGCCGACCGGCTCCCTCGCAGTCCCGTCCCGGCTCCGACGCCAGGTCCGAGTCGGGCTCCGTCTCCTGCTCGGCGTCCGGGTCGGGCTGAGCCGGCGCGGCCACCCTGGCCGACTCGGGCACCTCGACCGACTCACCGGACCGGGGCAGTTCCACCACGCCGGCGGCCTGCACCGCGCGGCGGTAGTCATCGCCGGCCAGCCAACCGGCCTGCACACTGTCGAACATCACTGATCCCTCCTCGCTGTGATCCGTCGTCCAGATCGTCGGCGCGGCAACGGGCCCGCTCCGGCGTCCCGGCACGGTCGCCTCGGCGTCGCGGTGGCCGTGGGCCCCAGGAATGGTGGGCCGACCCAGCCTTGGGCGAGCCGTTGCGGCGTCCTTATGGGTGATCACGTCGGTACTGAGCGTGTTGTGACCCGGGTTACCCTGGCAGTCCACCCGGGGGGTTGGAAGGACAGGAAATGGCGCGCACGCTGCTCAAGGAACTGGTGGAGGACCGGCACCTGCGGGAGGTCCGACAGTTCAACCGGGCCTACGACCGGGTCGCCGCCCAGTTCGACCCGGACCTGGTCGGCACCGGGCCCAGTCGCAAGCAACTGGACCGCTGGCTGAACGGGCGACTGGTCAGCAAACCGCACGCGTACCACTGCCAGGTGCTGGAACGGATGTTTCCCGGGCACCCCACCACCGAACTGTTCGGCCCGTCGAGACAGGACCGGGCCGCACCGGTGGAACCCGCGCCGACCGGGCGCGGCCGAGACGAGGAGGCGGCCACGAACCGCAGAGACGCGTTCAGGGCCGGCGGCGCCACGATGGCCGGCCTGGTACTGCACCAGGTGATCAGCGAACCCGACCAGATGCACGCCGCACTGGACACCGGCTCGGTCGGCGAGGGCCGACTGGCGTACCTGGAACACACCGCCGACGACCTGGGTCGCCGCATGGTCACAGTCCCCAGGGGCTCACTGTTGGCCGACGCGCTGGGCGCGTTCGGCAGCGTCCGTACGCTGGTGCGCGAACCACAGCGCACCGCAGATCGGGTCCGGCTGATCCGGACCGGCGCCAAGTTGGCCACCCTGGTCGGCGAGATCCTGTTCGGTGAGAACCAACTCGGCCCCGCCCGGCAATGGAGCATCATCGGTTATCGGGCCGCCACCGACATCGGCGACCGGCGCTTGGCCGACATCTGCCTGGCCAAGCAGTCCAACGTTCCGGCCTACTCCGGCGACCCGCGCGGAGTGCTGGCCCTGGTGGACCCACGACTGGACGGAACCCCGCCGGCAGCCTCGCCGGGAGTGGCGGCGCTGTGGGCGGCCAAGGCTCGGGCGCACGCCATGCTGGGTGAGAACATCGCGTTCCGGCACGCGGTCAACCGGTCCCGCCAGGTGCTTGACACCGCCCCGGACGAGCCGGACACGCCGACAGACTTCACGTTCCCGTCACGTCGACTGGGGTTCTACGAGTCCACCGGGTTCGTTCGGCTGGACGATGCCGAGTCTGCCCTGGAGGCGGCCGACCGGGCGCTCACCCAGTACGAGACCGGCATCTACTCCTCCGAACCGGCGATGATCCGGTTGGACAAGGCCATCGTGCACGCCCGGTCGGGCGAGGTGCCCGAGGCATGCCGGATCGCCACCGAGGCGTTGACCGACCGGGACTCCCACCCGGCCTCGATCGTGCTGGTCCGGGCCGCCGAGTTCGACCGGATGCTCGGCGCCGACACGTCAGCACCGGTCCGCGAGTGGCGCGAGGTCCTGCACCAGTTCGGCCCACCCGACCGCCCCGGTGGCTCGTCGGGCAACCGAGTACTCGCCTGAGGTGACCGCCGCGCAGGCCAACAGCGAACATGGTCCGTCCCCGGCCCACCGGTTCGTTGTCATCACCGGTGGACCGGGGTCCGGTAAGAGCACGCTGATCGACGCGCTGCGCGACGCCGGCCACCCGGTCGTCGGGGAGGCCGGGCGGGCGATCATCCAGCACCAGTCGGCGATCGGCGGACGCGCCCTGCCCTGGCTGGACCCGGAACTGTATGCCGAGATGATCCTGTCCTGGGAGATCCGCTCGTACCACGAGGCGATGCGGGAACCGGGCGTGGTGTTCTTCGACCGTGGGGTGACCGACATGGTCGGCTCCTACCTGCTGCTGGGCCGGCCTGTTCCCGCCCACGTCATGACGGCGGCGGAGACGTTCCGGTACCACCTGCGGGTGTTCGTCGCGCCGCCATGGCCGGAGATCTACCGGAACGACCGGGAACGCAGACAGGACCATGACGAGGCCGTGCGTACCCACGACGCGATGGTGCGGGCCTACACCCAACTCGGATACGAACTGGTGACGCTGCCATGTACCGACGTACGAACCCGCGTCGAGTTCGTCCTGCGACACGCCCAGGTCGCGGGAGCACCGACCGCTGAGCATGCCGGAGGCCCGGTGGGAAACAACTCCCGCCGGGCCTCCGGGTGACGCTGCGATCAGTTCGCGTTGCGACGCGGTGGGCGTCAGGACGCGACGACCTCCACGTCCACGTGCGCGACCACCTCGGGGTGGATCCGCACGGTCACCTTGTGCGTACCGGTGGCCTTGATCGGGTTGACCAACTCCACCCGACGCCGGTCCACGTCCGGACCGCCGGCCGCCTTCACCGCGTCGGTCACGTCGGCCGCGGTGATCGAACCGAACAACCGACCACCACTGCCGGCCCTGGC
>DATCXL010000080.1:0-6429 GCA_036565825.1 Mycobacteriales bacterium | reverse complement strand
ACCAGGGCCTCGGTGCGTCGGATCGCCTGGTCCCGGTCCCGGGCCGCCTGGTCCCGCTGCCGGGTCACCTCGGCCACCGCGACCGCCAGTTGCCGGCTGCGCTCGGCCTCGGTCTGCTGGATCACCCTGGTGCGAGCCAGGTCCTCGCCGGCAGTCCAGGGCTCCTGCTCGCTCATCCGCTCCTGTCGCTCGGCCAGCCGCACCGCCGTCCGCTGGCTGTCGCGCACCTGCTGGGCCAGCGCCGGCACCACCACCTGGTGCAGGTGCCGGGTCACGTCCAGCAGCACGTCCCCCCGTGCCGCGAACAGGCTCTGCGCCCGGCCGCCCTCCTGCGCGAGGTAGAAAACCAACGCCTGCTCGTCGGTCACCCCGTCGAGCAGCGCGGCGACCCGGGGTTGGCCCTGCCTCCAGAACACCGGTTGGTAGTCGTCGGGCACTGCCAGTTCGGCCAGCCGGCCACGCAGGTCGGCGGCGGTGGTGACCACCCGCTGCTCGGGGTCGTAGACCAGGCAGTCGGCCAGCAGACGCCGCCAGCCCGGGCTGAGCCGGTCGTCGATGGTGTACCGGCCCGCGCACACCAGTTCGTACTGCTGCTCGGGGTTCGAGCTCGCCGTGATGTGCCGGCCGGTGAGCAACCGGTGCATGCTGACCGCGAGTGCCCACACGTCACCCATCTGGGTGGCTCGCCAGCCCTCCGCCGGCGCACGCCGGACCCCGTACTCGTCCCGGACGCCCTGGCTACCCGACTCCGGCGGCCAGAACGAGATGGTGCGGGCCCACCCGATACCGGCCGAGCGGGTTGTTTCCAGCGGCGCGGACAGACCGAAGTCGGCGATCTTGAAGGCGGGCCCGACCCGGAGCAGGTTGGTGGGCTTGATGTCGCCGTGCACGATCCGTCGCGCGTGGATGTGCTCCAGCCCGGCCGCCAGCTGCTCGAACACCGCCGCCCAGGCGTCCTCCGACGGGCTGATCCGCTCACCGAACCGGTAGAGGTCCTCGCCGGCCAGTTCGAGGACCAGACCCACGTAGTGGAGGTAGGACCCTTCGCCGGAGCCGTCGAACCGGAACGAGGTGACCAGGCCGAGCACGTTGTCGTGCCCCTCGACCGCGGCCATCCGGTCGGCTTCTCCGTTGATGTGGGACAGCTCGGCCGGGGTGCCCCACAGGCACTTGAGGGCCCGGTGCTGCGGGCCGTGTTCCCGCTCGGTTTCCGGCGTGGCCGGGACCACCTCGTACACCGAGGAGAAACCACCCTCGGCGAGGTGCCGCAGTACCCGCCACCGGCAACCGGGTGACCCACCGACCGTGGTGTCGTCGTCCAACTGCACGTTCCGGCGGCGGACGGGCCCGGCGGGTCGAGGCTCGGCAGGGGTCTCGACACGGGTCTTCTCACGTGGTTCGACACTGGTCTTCGCACGTGGCTCGGCACGGGCCTCGGCAGGTGGCTCGGCACGGGCCTCGGCAGGTGGCGCGGGCTGACTCCCGGGTGGGCGCTCGGGTCGCCGAACGGCGTCGGCTGGTCCGGCAGGTTCTGGTCGAACGGGTCCGACCGAACCAGGCGAGTCGTCTGCTTCAACCGGATCAACCGGATCGGCCGGTGCACCTGCCTCGGCCGGCTCCACTGACTCGGCCGGTTCCACTGACTCGACCGATTCCACTGACTCGACCGATTCCACTGGCCTGGCTGTGTCGGCCTGTTCGGGCGTCGTCGCCGCCGTCACGCGGAAGCCACCTTCCCAACGGGTCAGAGGGTCCCCGAGCGAGACCGCCCACCCGTGCAGGGTAGCCGCGTCGGCGCGCCGGACGGCGACACGCCAAAAGGCCGGCACGGTCGCCCGACCGCGGGCATGGGACGGGCGCCAACCGTGTTGCGATGGTTGCCCAAGGTAGTTCTCACCCAGTACAGGAAGGCATCCCATGCCGGTCCCACTCAGTGACCACGTCAGGGCGTTGGTCGACGCGACGCCCTACGCCACCCTCGCCACGCTCAACCGGGACGGCAGCCCGCACCTGTCCGTGGTGTGGGCGACCCGTGACGGTGACGACGTGCTGGTATCCACCCAGGAGGGCCGTCAGAAGGAGCGCAACCTACGACGTGACCCCCGGGTCAGCATGATCGTGCCCAACGCGCAGAACCCCTACGACTACGCGGAGATCCGCGGCCGGGTCTCCATCTCCACCGAGGGCGGTCGGGCGCTGATCGATTCGCTGTCAGAGAAGTACCGCGGGCGTCCGTACGACGCCGAGCCGGAGGGAACCGTCCGGGTCGTGCTGCGGCTGACCCCCGAGCGGATCATCGAGTTCGGCTCCTGACCCGATGCCTGACCCGGCGCCTGACCCAGTTGTTGGCGCCGCATGTGGTCCGGCCCGGGATGTGGCTCCCGGACGGTGAGGATGCCGCGCATCCGGTCCAGGGCGCGTCGTCGTAGCGTCCGCACGGTCACCGGCTTGATGCCAAGGGCCACCGCCACCTCGGCGTCGGTGTAGCCGTGCAGGTAGCCCAACGTGATCACGCTGCGCTGTCTGGGCGTCAGACCGGCCATCGCCTGACGCACGGCCAGGGCGGCGACACACGAATCGGCGTGGTCCCGTTCGTTCCGGTCCGGAGTCTCGGCCACCGCCCACTCACGGTGCCGACGCCAACGGGTCACGCACTCGTTGGCCACCGCCTGCCGCAGGTACGCCGCGGGCCGACTCACCCCACCCGGGTCGGGCCCGCGGCGCACCATCCGCAGGAACACCTCGTGCACCACGTCCTCGGCGTCAGCACCCGACACGTCCTGGCGCATCCGTAGGTGCGCGATGCGGACCAGATCGGCCCGCTGTGCCCCGATCAGTTCGGCCCAGTCATCCGACCAGGGGGTCCGTCCCTCGCGCACCTCGGCGACAGAGCCGACGCAGCCGCCGGAACCGGCGGAACGAACCGAACCGGGCCGGTGAACCCGGTCGGTGGACTCGGTTGGCTCGGTGTGCTGTCCGGTGGGCTGTTCGGCGGGTCCGGTGGTGGCTGGTTGGGCCGCCTGGGTGACCGCGGTCAGCATCCCGCGCACGGTCACGTCGATCATCGTCATCCTCCCAGGTGAAACTGTCCTGGGCAGGAGCCTTGCCGTCGGATCCCTGGAGGCGAAGGGGGGAAGCCCCCCTTCGTGTCCGCCATGAGCCACCAGCCGCCGGAATCGACGGTCTCAGCGAGCGGCGACCGGCACCACCAGCGCGGTGGCGATCGCCGCGACGCCCTCACCCCGGCCGGTCAGGCCCAGTCCGTCCGTGGTCGTCGCGGACACGCTGACCGGGGCGCCCACCGCACCGGACAGGACCGCCTCGGCCTCGGCCCGGCGCGTTCCGATCCGTGGCGCGTTGCCGATCACCTGCACCGACACGTTGCCGATCGCGAATCCGGCCGCCCGCACCAGTCGCGCGGTCTCGACCAGCAGCGCCGCGCCCGAGGCGCCTGCCCAGCGTGGGTCGGCGGTACCGAACACCGATCCCAGGTCACCGAGTCCGCCGGCCGCCAACAGGGCGTCGCAGGCCGCGTGCGCGGCCACGTCACCGTCGGAGTGACCGGTGCACCCGTCCACGCCCTCCCAGTGCAGCCCGGCGATCCAGCAGGGCCGGCCGGGTTGGACCGGGTGCACGTCGGTGCCCGTGCCAACCCGGGGCGGCGAGGCGGTGTCCACCGGCCCATCAAACCACCCGCGTCCCGATGATCACCCGATCGTGCGACTTGCCAGCACTACTGAAAATGACTTTGAATTCGGTTTGCAATAAGCAGCTCCCGACACGGTGGCGTTCAGCCGGACAGCCACCGGGTCAGGAGCCCCAAGCCCTGACCCGAACCTGGAGCAAGCGATGAAGATCGCCTTCGTCGGCAAGGGCGGCAGCGGTAAGACGACGCTCGCCGCCCTGTTCGCCAGGCACCTGGCCGAGCACGGCCGGCCGGTACTGGCCATCGACGCGGACATCAACCAGCACCTGGCCGTCGCGCTGGGCGTACCCGAACACGAGGCGACAGCGCTGCCCGCGTTGGGCGACCACATCGAGGAGATCAAGCAGTACCTGCGGGGTGACAACCCGCGGATCGGTTCGACCGACGCCATGGTCAAGACCACCCCACCGGGAGCCGGCTCCCGGCTGGTCGACATCACCGGACACAACCCGATCTACCAGCGGTCGGCCCGCGACCACGAGGGGATACGGCTGCTGGTAACCGGCCCGTTCACCGAGGACGACCTCGGGGTGGCCTGCTATCACTCCAAGGTCGGGGCGGTCGAACTTCTGCTCAACCACCTGGTGGACGGTGCCGGGGAGTACGTGGTGGTGGACATGACCGCGGGCGCGGACTCGTTCGCATCAGGGCTGTTCACCCGGTTCGACATCACCTTCTGCGTGTGCGAACCCACCTGGCGGGGAGTCTCGGTGTTCCGTCAGTACATGGGCTACGCGGCCGAGTTCGGGGTCCGGGTCGCCGTGGTCGGCAACAAGATGGAAGACGACCAGGATGCCGCGTTCCTGCGTGACGCCCTGGGCGTCGATCCGGTCGCCTGCCTGTCCCGTTCGGCATACGTGCGGGCCACCGAACAGTCCCTGTCGGTACCCGGTGGCCTGGAGGCGACCAACCGTGCCGCACTGGCGCAGCTCCAGCAGGTGGTCGACACGATCGAGAAGGACTGGCCGACCTACACCCGCCAGGCCGTCGAGTTCCACCTGCGCAACGCCAACGCATGGGCCAACGCCCGCGTCGGGATCGACCTGTCCACGCAGGTGGACCCCGACTTCGTTCTCGGGCCGGGTGCTCTCACCGGCTCGTGATCCAGCACCACGACACGATCCCAGTACAACCATCGGAGGAAACATGTCCCTTGACGTCCCCACCGCCCTACTCGACCGCGCCGCCCGCGGCGAGGTGGACGACGCGGCGTTCGTCGACTGCGTCCGGGTGTCGCTGCCATACGCCTGGCAGGTCATCAGCACGGTGGTGTCCGACCTGCGGTCCGGCGCCGGTGACCACGCCGACCACCAGGTGCCACCACCCAACGACCAGGCCCGTGGCCAACTGCTGCGGGCGCTGGCCAGCGACGCCATCCGTGGCGGCCTGGAGCGGCACTTCGGGGTGCGGCTGGCCTTCCAGAACTGCCACCGGGTGGCCGCGTTCGAGCCCACCGCGGTGGGCGGCCCACTGTTCGCCGAGTTCGTCTCGGCCCGGAGCCAACTGCTCAACCAGACCCCGGAACTGCGCGACTGCTGAACGGGTCCGGCCAGGACCGGCGGGGTGACACCGGATCGACGAGGGGCGAACCAACGTGGAACCAGAGGAACCGTTGGTGACCCTCGGGCTGTTCTTGGTCGCCGGGCAGTTCCCTGGCACGACCCATACCGACACGCTCGCCTCGGCCGTCCGTTATGCGGCCGAGGCTGAGCGGGTCGGGTTGCACGGGGTCTGGCTCGCCGAGCACCACTTCATCCGCTACGGCGTGTGCCCCTCCGCCGTCGCGTTCGCCGGCTTCCTGCTCGGCCACACGTCGCGGATCGAGGTCGGCACCGCGGCGTGCGTGCTCTCCGCGCGGCACCCGGTGGCGCTCGCCGAGGAGACCGCGTTGCTCGACCAGCTGTCCGGTGGCAGGTTCCGGCTGGGTGTAGCCCGCGGTGGCCCGTGGTTGGAACTTGAGGTGCTGGGTACCGGGCTGGCCCGCTACACGCGCGGGTTCGCCGAGTCGCTCGACCTGACCCTGCGCTGGCTCGAGTCGGACCGGGTCGGCGCGACGGGTGAGTTCTTCACCTTCCGCGCGGCGACGGTCGTGCCACGACCACTCACCCGCCCCCGCCCGCCGGTGTGGGTGGCCGCGACCGGTGTGGCGACGGTGGATCTGGCCGCCTCCCGTGGGGTGCCGCTACTGCTCGGGGTGCATCAGGACGACGCGGGCAAGGCCGCGCTGCTGGACCGTTACGCCCGGGTCGCCGCGGCGCACGGGCACGACCCCGCCTTGGTGCCACATGCCGGGGTGGTGCTGGTGCAGGTGACCGACGATCCGGCCGAGACCGTTGCGCTACTGCGTGGGTCGATGTCGGCGTGGACAGGCCTCGGCTTGCGCGACTACCTGCGGGTCGACGGATCGGTGAGCCCGAGCCGGGCGCCGCTCGAGTACGTCGACCACCTGTTGCGGATCCATCCGGTCGGGCCTGCCGATCACTGCGCGGAGCAGCTTGCCCGGACGATCCGACGAACCGGGATACGCAGGCTGCTGTTGATGGTCGAGGGCACCGGTGACATCCGGAAAACGATGCGCAACATCAACCGGATCGGCACCCAGGTCCTGCCGCTGCTCGACCGGTGCCGTATACCGTCAGACGGTGGACGGTTACGGGTCGGCGGCCGGGGTGGTGCTGGCCGGCGGTAGTGGCAGTCGGCTCGGCGCGGCCGGTAACAAGGTC
>DATCXL010000645.1:0-8922 GCA_036565825.1 Mycobacteriales bacterium | reverse complement strand
GGTCCCCGTAGCCGGTGACCGTCAGGGTCGGCGGCACCGCCTCGTCGCTGGACGTCGCGCTGACCGTGAGCGTCTGCGCATCAGCGTCATAGGTGGCGTTGGTGACGGTCACCAGGTCGGTGACCTTCGGATTGAACACGGCCGGCGGGTTGTCGCTGGCGTTGGTCACGTTGACCGTGGCCGGCGGGGTGGCACCGGTGAACGGCAACCGGGCCACGTAGTGCCCGTTCTGGTCGCTGCGCAGCGAGGTCACGCTGGCACCGGGCAGGTTGGCCCGGACCGCCTTGTTCGGGTCGGTGGAGGCCAACACGTCCACGGTGCCACCGGTCGTGTCGGTCCGGGTGTAGGTCGGGTGACCCGGGTCAACACCGGCATTGGTGGCCACCTTGCCAACCAGGGTGAACTGGTCGGTGGAGACGGTATTCACGCCCACGCCGCCGATGTCCGGACCGTCAACGCGGAAGAAGTTGGTGTTGAACGGGCTACCGGTCACCGCGTGGGTCACTGCCGGGTCACCGACGAACTTGTTGCCCTGCGCGTCGGTGATCAGACCGGTGTCCCAGGTCAGGAACGGGTTGACCCGTCCGTTGAGCGCACCGGTGAACACCCCCGAGGAGATACCGACGTCCTCGGTGTAGTTGATCGAGCGGGTGCCGCCGGCCGGCACGTCGAACGTGTCAACGCCGTACGGGCTGGTGATGGTGTATGTGCCACCCGTCGGCGTGTCGACCCACAGCCGGATACGGGCGAAGGTCATCTGGGCGCCGGCCTGCGGGGTGCCGCTGTTGAACGAGGCCTCCAGCGTTCCGACATACCGCGCCCTGCCCCCGTTGGGCAGGTCGATGACCGACTGGGACAGGAAGTAGAACGACTCGAACGGGAAGTTCCCGGGGAACGATTCCGGTTGGGTCGGGTCGGGCAGCGGGGACTCAACGCCGCCACACAACTCCGAGCCGTCCACGCAGTGCGCGAGCCGCAGGCCGTTGCTGTCCTGGTAGTAGCTCGGGAAACCGGTGTCCGCGGCGACCGGGCCCACCTTGGCCAGGAACGTTGTCTGGGTGCTGGTCATCTGGGCCTGGCTGGTGGCCGGCAACAGTCCGACCGTGAGCAGCGCGGCGCCGGTAAGCGCGACCGTCCTGGTCGAGATCTTCCCGGCCGTCCGGGCGCGTCCGACGAATCTTCGTAAGGCTTTGCGTGGACTGATCGAGGACATACTCATGATCATGTTCCGATCGACGAAAAGGTTGCCGGCTGGTCAGGCGCGGCTGGTCCTCCGCAGGGTCAGGCACCGACCTTGGGAAAACCTTGGGCCGCTATTCCAGGCCCTGACACCGCAGCAAGAACATCGCCCCGGGTGCGTGAGTAACCGGTTTCAATATCAATTCCACGGCCGGCATTAATGTGATCAATAAGCCGCGGTCAGTCAGCGTCACGGCGAGCCGGTTACGACATCACCGCATCACCCGGCGGTGAGCTCGTCCGAACAATCGATCGGAAGGTTGACCTGGATCGAGACTCCACCCAGATCACTGGTGGTCACCTCGAACCGACCACCCAACTCGCCCACCGAATCCGCCAGCAGGCGCAGCCCGAGGTGCCCCTCGCCGCGCCGGTCTATCCCCGAACTGGGCAACCCGACACCGTTGTCGTCCACCCGCAGCAACACCCGGCCCTGGCCGTGACGCAGCGCCACCCTCACCGTACTGGCCTGGGAATGATCGGCCACGTTGCGTAACGCCTCGCGGGTGAACCGGTAGAGCGCGGCAGCGACCGGCACGGGTAGTTGACCGGGAGCCTCGAACGTCACCGACACGTCCACTCCCCTTTCCCGCAGGGGCTGGGTCAGTTCGCCAAGCGCGGCGGCCAATCCACCACCGGCCAGGTCTGGCGGGTAGATATCCACCATTACCCTACGCAGCGACCTGACCGCGTCACGCACCACCGTGCCGGCCCGGTCGGCCAGCACCCGTGGCTGGCCGGGCAGTGTCTTCTCCAGCGCGGACAACACGTAGCCGACTCCGGCCAGGTCCGCCACCACCCCGTCGTGCAGGTCGCGGGCGATCCGGCGACGTTCCCGCTCGGAGGCATCGCGTGCGCACCGCAGCAACCGAGCCCGCTCGTTCTGGTGCCTGCTCAGCCGAACAGCCAACGAATAGGCGATCGGGACCTGCACGATCTGTAGGACGGCCAGCACGGCAACCAGCATCGGAAGCATCTGGCGGGTCAGCTCCGTGGTCCGCTCCTGCACCGGTGCGTAGTCGAAGTAGGCCGCCATCGCCAGTCGCGTACTCCGGTCCAGTTGCACCGGCAGGATGACCTCCACCAACCGGGTGGCGTGTAGTTGGCCACTCATGGGCAGGTCCCTGGCCCAGCGCACGTTCACCGTGGAGGCGTCCTCGACGATCGCCTTCGCGGCGTTACGCGGCAGGGGGTAGGTACGCCCGACCATGGCCATCTGGTCGGCGTACCGCACCCGGCCGGACTGGTCCCAGACCCAGATCCTGGCGATCGACCCGTCGTTGACCTGCGCCGCCAGCGCCCTGTCCAGTTCCTCCAGTTGGTTTGGTTCCCCGGCCAACGCGCCGTCGAGCAACGGACGGACCAGCAGATCGGCCACCGAGACACCGATCCGTTCCGCATCGTGCAACGCGTCGGATCGGGCCACCGCGCCGCTGGTCAGGTAGGTGCCCGATCCGGTTACCAGCAGGGCCACCGCGCCGAGCAACAGATAGGCGCCCATCGCCCGGCGAACCACCCGCGACGATCCGATCCGCCAGTCAACCAGCCGATGGTCAGTCCGCATCGGGTCGCTCGATGAGCCCCAGCCGCTGCGCGTGCACCACCGCCTCCAGTTGCGAGCTGACCCCGAGTTTGGTGTGGATGGACTTCACGTACCCGCGGCAGGTGTGCAGGCTGATACCCAACACCCTGGCGATGGACTTGGGCGGCATGCCCTGTCCCATGTGGACCAGCACGTCACGCTCACGATGGGTCAGCGACACCCGGTTGACCGCCTCGCCCCGACCGGGTTGGGCATGGTCGGTGCGGCCGAACACCCCCGCCGCGGTGAGCATCGTTCCGATCCGGACCCGGCGTAGCACGTCGAGCATCTCCGGCAACGATCCGTTCTTGGTGACGTATCCGTTGGCCCCGGCTCGCGCCGCCCGCACCACCCAGTCCGGCTCCTGATACGCCGACAGCACGGTGATGATCGTGTCCGGAAGGAGTTCGCGGATCTGTCGAGCGGCGGTCAGGCCGTCCTGCCGGGGCATCTGGATGTCCAGCACCACAATGTCGGGACGCAACCGCGCGGCCGCCTCGACAGCCTCGGCCGCCGATGTCGCCATGCCCACGCAGTCGAAGTCGGGCTCGCCGTTCAGTGCGTACATGAGCAACTCGGAGAAGGTCCGATGGTCGTCCACGACCAGTACCCGGGCGGCGGTGTTGACACCGCCCGCGCCGATCACCTCCTGCACGCTCACGACGAATTACGTTAGGCGCTTGCGATGACACAGATCGTGTCAAGAAGGGAAAAATCCTGGCGAGTTTCGGGTTATCTCCCCACCCGGTGACCAGGCACCCCAAGAGGTGGGGGTTGCCCAGGCCCATTCTGACCGCGAAGGTGGGTTACCCGCGACGCCACCCGGCGCCGGTGTCCGTTGTTCCCTGGCCCCCGGAGCGACCATGACCCGTGTACTGGTGGTGGACGACAACGAGTTCTTACGAGACGGGCTCACCGCGGTACTGGAGACAGCCGGCATGATCGTGGTCGGTCAGTGTCCGGACGGGATCCGGGTGGTCGACGCGTTCCGTCTTGGCGCGCCCGACGTGGTGCTGATGGACCTGTCCATGCCCGATGTGGACGGAGTGGAGGCGACACGGCGGCTGCTCGCCGAGGAACCGACCGCCCGGGTACTGATCCTGATCGGGTGCCCGTCCAGCGTTTCCCGGGCACTGACCGCCGGGGCCCGCGGATACCTGCTCAAGGACGGTGACGGCGACGGCCTGGTTGCCGCGGTGCGAGCCACCGCCGGCCACCCGGTGGGCGCCCGCGACCCGTCCCCTCGGGAAGCAGGAGCGTAGGCGCACCTCGCGGATGCCCACCCGGCCGCTGGTTCAGCCCCAGACCTCCTGGGCCGTCTCCACGACCAGCCGCAGCTTGTCGACCTGCTGCTGGTAGGTGAGCAGGTTGCCCTCCACCGTCGAGGAGAACCCACACTGCGGTGACAGGCACAGTTGGTCCAACGGTACGTAGCGACTCGCCTCGTCGATACGGCGCCGCAGGGTGTCCTTGTCCTCCAACTCGCCGCGCTTGGTGGTGACCAGGCCGAGTACCACCATCTTGCCCTTCGGCACGAACCGCAGTGGCTCGAAGCCACCGGAGCGCTCGTCGTCGAACTCCAGGAAGAAGCCATCCACGGCCAGTTCGCTGAACAGCGCCTCGGCCACGAAGTCGTACCCACCCTCGGCGACCCAGGACGAACGGAAGTTGCCCCGGCACATGTGCGTGGTCACGGCCATGCCCTCGGGCCGAGCGGCCAACGCGTCGTTGATCTGCCGGATGTAACGCAGGTGCAGGTGCTCGGCGTCATCGCCCCGCCTGGCGATCTGCTCCCGCTGCCGTGGGTCGTTCAGGTAGGCCAGGCTGGTGTCGTCGAACTGGAGGTAACGGCAGCCCAATTCGCCGATCCTGCGTACCTGCTCGGCATAGGCGGTGGCCAGGTCGGCCCAGAACTGGTCGAGGTCCGGGTAGACGGCCGGGTCAATCGACGCCGGACCGCCCCGGTAGTGGACCATGTTCGGGGACGGGATGGTCAGTTTCGGAACGTTGGTGGTGGTCATCGACGAGAGGGCCTGGAAATCCTCGGCGAAGATCGTGTGTTCCAGCCGCACCCGTTCACCGACCCGCATTGCGGCCGGCGCGAACTCCAGCGTGCCGGTCGGGTTGCGGAACTCCACCCTGATGTTTCCCTCTGCGGTCGAGACGCCGCCCAACTGGTAGATGAAGTCCATGTGCCAGGACGCACGTCGGAACTCCCCGTCGGTGGCGGACCGGAGGCCGATCTCCTCCTGCATCCGCACCACCGACCGGATCGCGGTGTCCTCGGCCGCGCGCAGTGCCTCGGCCGACAGGCGCCCGCCGGCGAACTCCTCCCGGGCCCGCAACAGTTCCGGAGGGCGCAACAGACTGCCGACGTGGTCGGCGCGGAACGGCGGTGTGACACGTTGCGACATGGCTCTCCTCGAGGGTCGGTGTCCGCTGACCGAAATCCTGCGGCAACCCGGTCAGAAATTCGCCGACGCGGCGGAATTCGGCTTCCACTGGACAGAACAGGGTCAGCTCGGGACCCGGTGGAAACGGCGCCGAGTTGTTCCCTACCGCCGCCTGGCGAGTAGTCGCGCCAACTCGGGCCGATCAATCCGGCCCGACGCCGAACGCGGGAGGGCATCGAACATTTCCACCCGTTCGGGCAGCTTGTGGCTGGCGATCTCGAACGAGGCAAGAAAGCTCACCAGCCGGCCCAGATCCATCGACCGACCCGGCACGGCAGCCACGCAGGCACACATCCGTTCCCCCAGCACCTGGTCGGGTACCGGCACGCAGGCCACATCCCGCACGTCCGGGTGGGTCAGCAGCAGGTCCTCGATCTCCGCGCCGTTGATCTTCTCCCCACCCCGGTTGATCAGTTCCTTCTTCCTGCCCTCCACGACGTAGTTGCCGGACGGATGCAGACGCAGCAGATCACCGGACCGGTAGAACCCGTCCGCGGTGAACGCTCGCGCGTTGTGTTCGGGGGCCCGGAAGTACCCGCGCGGCGTACATGGGCCGCGCACGACCAACTCACCCACATCACCCGGTGGCACGTCGTTGTCGTCAGCGTCGACGAGCCTTATCTCGTCGTCCGGGCAGACCGGACGGCCGGAGGTCTGCTGACGCACCTGTTCGTCGTCGTCGAGCCGGGTGAACATGAGCAGACCCTCGGCCATGCAGAAGGTCTCCTGCACGGTGGCGCTGGGCAGCACCCGTTCGGCCCGGGTCCGCAGGTCGGGATCCAACCGCTGCCCACCGCTCTGCACCACCCGGACCGAACCCAGGTCATGCTCGGCTACGGCCGGGTCGTTGACCCAGCGGGCGATCAGTGCAGGCACCGCCTGCAGGTGGGTCACCCGGTGCCGGGCCAACAACGCGAGCACGTCGGCGGACGCGGTCGACGGGCACATCACGACCGTCGCGCCGGACAACCAGAACCCCTGCAGTCCCGGGCAGGCCAGCGGCAGGTTGTGGCCGACCGGAAGCACAGCCAGCAGCACGTCGGTCTCCCGGACGTCGCAGACCGACGCCGCCATCCTGGAGTTGTACAGGTAGTCGTTGTGGGAACGGGGGATGAGTCGCGGGACCCCGGCGGTGCCGCCGGAAAGTTGGAACACCGCCGGGTCGTCCGGGTCCACCGTGATGCCGGCCAGAGTGCCGGCCACCGGGTCGACCGAGGGGTCGGCGCCGCCCGCCGGCCGGCGTTCCAGCAGATCCTCCAGGGCGACGAACCCGTCGGGCATCGGTGTGTCGGTCGCGCCCTGGATCAACGACAGACGCAGCCCGGGCTGCCGTTGGCTGACCCGACGCAGCATGTCCACATAGTCCAGGCCCCGACGCCGGGCCGGCGCGGCGCAGGCGACCGCCTGACCGATGTCGACGAACTGGTCGACCTCACGGGCGCGGTGTGAGGGCAACGCCAGGATCGGGATCACCCCGATCTTCTGTAGCGCCAGGTACAGGTACCCGAACATCTCGGTGTTGGTCAACTGCACCACGATCCGGTCGCGCGGCCGCAGCCCCAGGTCCAACAGGTTCGCGGCGAGCGCGGTCGAGCGCGTGTCCAGTTCGGCGAAGGTGGCGCGATGCTCGCCGTCGACCAGGGCCAGCCGGTCGGGATGGGCCGCGCAGACCTCGGCGAACGCACTGGCCAGGGACCGGTCCTGCCAGTACCCACGGTCCCGGTAGCGCGCGGCGAACTCCGGTGGGAAGGGCGTTACACCATCGAGCATTCCGACCTCGGTTCGGGTTACGGCCGCGTGGCGCCACCGGCACCGCGCACCGATCGATGAGGCATACCAAGCACCCAGTCTGGATCACCACCACGCGCCGCGCCGGGTTCCCGGCCGATTGGCCCGCGGTGGCAGACTGCGCTCATGAGGTTGCGGGAAGTCCCCGCGGGCGTTGGTGACCAGACCGGCAGGATCAGCGGTACCGCGCGGATCCTGATGGGTCTGACCGGTGTGGTGTCCTGGTCGGCCGGCGGGATCGCCGCGTTCGTGAACACAAACGGTGCCGGTACGGTGGCGCTGGTGGCGACCGGAGCCGCAGCCGGGGTACTGGCCCTGGTCGGACGCTGGCCCACCCGTATCGGGGTGTCCGGCAACGAGATCGCCTGGGACAACGTGAAACAGACCGTGCGGTCCCAGATCGAGTCGGCCCAGGCCGGCGGCGAACCGGACGCGGCACTCACCCAACTGCGGCTACTGCAACAGCGGCTGGACGGACTGCGGGTGACCGGCGCTGTTCCGGAGCACCCGGCGGCCCGGTACGACCAGCGGATCAAAGCTGCGGTGTGCCTGCTCCGGCCCGACCTGCGGGTGGAACAGGGCCCCTACCGGACCGACGAGATACCTGACTTCACCCTGCGTCTGGGCGACCGGGTGGCGCACCTGGAGACCAAGTGGCGGGCCGACCCCGACACCCCGGTCCGGGCCTCCTCACTGGACACGTTGGTCGAGCGACTGGGCCCGGAGGCCCCACTGCTGGTGGTGGCGAACACCCCACACATCGAGCAGGTCACCGAACGGGTGCACCAGGCGATGCCCGGGCGGGCGCTGGTGGTCATCTGGCGGGACCGGCACGACGACGCCAACCTGCGCGACGCCCTGGACGGGTTGCTGCCCCGCTGACGCGTCAACTCCGGCCGACGTCAACTCCGGCAGGTGTCAGTTCTGGCAGCC
Source organism: Mycobacteriales bacterium (assembly GCA_036565825.1). Lineage (GTDB taxonomy): Bacteria > Actinomycetota > Actinomycetes > Mycobacteriales > DASULA01 > DASULA01. Next base: position 927 of record DATCXL010000645.1, on the reverse strand, counting down.
GGATTCCCCGGTCGGCTCGCCGAACTTCACCGCGGTGAGCACGATCCGGGTGTCGGCCGCAGGCCGACCGCCTGCCCGGGCCGACTGTCCGGTCACCACCCAGTTCCGGTCGACGATCTGCGCCCGCCCCTGACCGGTGCCGTCCTGCGAACCGAGGTTGTCGAAGCCGGCCGCCTGCAACGCGTCCTGGGCGTGCTGTAGGTCCAGGCACACCACGTCGGGCACCACACCGACGGTGGGGGGCGACGTGCTGATTCCGTCGGTCGGCTTGCTCACCGTCAGGGTGATCCGGGTCCTGGCATCGCCCCGGGTACCCGCGGCGGGAGTCTGGGCCCGCACCACCCAGTTCTGGTCGATGATCACCGGCCGGTCCCGGCCGGTCGCGTCGTGCACGCTGACGTTGTCGAAGCCGAGGTCGGACAACACGTCCCGGGCCTGGGACAGTCGCTGGCCGGTCACGTCGGGCATGGTCAGGACCTGGTTCGACGCAGCCGGCGCGGCAGACGCGGCAGACGGGCCAGCCGCCACACCCAGACCGGTGTCCCGACAACCGGTCAGGGCGAGTCCGGTGACGAGTACCCAGGCGAGCACCGCGACGACGGGGCGGATGCCCATGGCTCTCCTCACGACAGGGTTGATGCAACGCATCGTATCCAGACGGACACGACAGGTCACCCCCCACGTCGTGTGGGTGCGGTGAGGTCGCCGAGTGCGCCGGCCCACCACCCGACTCCTGGCCGGCTGCGTCGGTCCGGCCGCAGGTCAGCCCAGGGCGATGACCAGGATGACCACGACCACCACCAGTGCCAGGAGCAGCGGCACCACCCGCTTGAGGATCGGCGCGCCGGCCGAACCCAGCAGGTTGACCGGTTCGGCCTCGGGGCTGTTGATCACCCGCACTCCCGCGGTCGGCGCGCTGGCCGAAGC
>DATCXL010000062.1:0-2693 GCA_036565825.1 Mycobacteriales bacterium | reverse complement strand
GGGACGAGATCGAACGCCGCGTCCGCCGCCTCCTCGACGAACTCGACGTACCGGCCCGCTGACCAACCCGGCCGCGCCACGCCGACGCGCCCGCTGCGATCGGTCGCGGACCTTGGCGTGGTCCTACGCGCCATTTGGCGGGTACCGGGGCTGGTCGTGTCGAACGCCCGCACCGCACGCCCAATCACATGCCGGGCAGTGATGGCGTCGCTTGTGGACGGTGTAGCCGGCTGACCATGGCCCGGAGGAGAGTTGCCGACGCTGTGGGACGACGCACGGCGAGATCGCAATACGCGAGCAATTGGCGAGATGGGCCTGCTGTCACGCGTCGGTGTTCGGCGGTCTCACATGCACCCCGGCCGGTTGCCTTAGGCGGCGCCGGGGTGGCGTTTACCGCGCACCCGGTGACAGGTGACCGGGATCAGACGGTGGTCACCGCCATGCGGGGTCTTGGTGATTCGTTGGTCTCCGGTGAAGCGGTCGGTGAGGAGTGGACCGTCACCGCCCGGGATTCCCGGATGACCCGCCCGACGCCAACCGGCGACGCGGTGCTGACGGCCGGGCAAGCACACGAGGTCGCGGACCTGGCCCGCCGGGTCGCCGACCGTTACGGCCGGCCGCAAGACATTGAATGGGCCATCGACCACGACGGCAGCCTCTGGCTGCTACAGGCCCGACCGATGACAGCCCTGCCGCAACCGGTGTCGTGGACGGCGCCGGGGCCAGGTTTGTGGATGCGTAACTTCCGCCTCGGCGAGTGGCTCCCGGAGGCGGTGACCCCGCTATTCGCCACCTGGCTGCTGCCGGCGTTGGAGGACGGGTATCTCGACGGCATGCACGAAAGCGTCGCAGTGCGGGTGCCGTTCCGGTACGCCGTGGTCAACGGCTGGTACTACAACGCCACCCCGGTCCCATCACCCATACTGTTGGCCCGGGTGCTGTGGCAGAGTCGCGGCCGGGCCGTCAGGATCCTCTACAACGCACTGATCCGCGTCAGCCGTGACCCAGCGGCGGCTGACCGCGCCGTACTGTCCGATCTGGACCGGCAATGGCGGCACATCCACCTGCCCACCTACCGGCGACTCGTCGCCGACGCGCAAACCGAAGCCGCAACCGCTGCCCCGGCCCGGTTGGTGCAGCTGGTGGACCAGCTCGGCCATGCTGCCGGGATCTACCTGTGGTACCTGGCGATCGTTGGCGGGTCGGCATGGAAGATGGAAGCCTGCCTGACCCGGTTCTGCCGTCAACACCTCGCCGACGTGCTACCGGGCGAGCAGGGCGGCACGCAGATACTGCTGCGCGGACTGCCCGGCAGCCAACCCGTCAGCACAACCCATGCGGTGCAAAGCGTCGACTGGTACCACCCCGTCGCCGCGGAGCTTTCGACCGTGGTTACCGCACTGCCCGACGGCAGCGCCCGGCACGCGAGGCTGGCCGCACAGCGCGCGATGACCGAGCACGCATGCCGGGCCGCGCTCGCCGACCGGCCCGTCCTGGCGGACCAGTTTGAGCAGCTACTTCAGGTCAACCAGCGCTACGCGGCCATCCGGGAGGAACAGGCCCGCGAGTTCACCCTCGCCTGGCCGGCCCTGCGGACCTGCGCGCGGCGACTCGGCGAGCACCTGGTCGCCGTCGGTGCGCTCAAGCAGGCCGATGATGTGTTCTTCTGTACCCGCGACGAGGTGCGTGCCCGCACGACCTACCCGGCCGGGTCCATCACCGGCACCGTGCACGAACGACGCGAAACCTGGCAGCGCCAGCGTGCCCTCGCCGCCCCGTTGACCCTCGGGCACCCGGCCCGGCTGATCGGCGACGTGATCGACCGCGCCGTACAGGAAGCCCGCGGTCAACGCGAGATCGGCGAAGGTGTGATCGTCGGGCAACCGGCCTCGGCCGGCCGCGCCACCGGCCACGTACGCATCGTGCACGGCCCGCAAGACTTCGCCGCGTTCCGCGATGGCGACATCCTCGTCGCAAAAGCGACCGCCCCGGCGTGGACGCCACTGTTCGCACGAGCCGCAGCCGTCGTCACCGACAGCGGCACCCTCGCCGCACACGCCTCCCTCGTCGCCCGCGAATTCGCCATCCCCGCCGTCGTCGGCACCGGCGACGCCACCCAACGCCTCCGCCAAGGGCAGCTGGTGAGCGTCGACGGCACCGCCGGAACCGTCACACCTCACGACGAACCGTCGTCAACGCAGCCTCCACCACCGTGATATACGCAAAAGGCGAGGGAACGCTCCACGCCATCGCCACCGTGCGGGTCGGGCGCGCCAGCCGCCAGTGTGCAGTTGGGCGAAGCAGTCAACGAGGCCCGTCCCGCGGGTGTTGGATCAGTGGCGCCTACATCTCGGCCACGCCAACGCAATTTCGTCCACACCCGTTCACCTACGCAACCGCGGGCGGTCCTCGGTCGCTCGCTGTCCCAGCTGACGCTTTACACGCCCGGCTCGTCGCCCCGCCGCTTCGTTGACGGTGCGTAACACTGGCACGCTCATCGCGGCAGGTGTGCGCATCCGATCAAGCGAGATCGTTTCCTCCTGGCGTTGTTGGGTCGAGATTGGGACGGCCTGCGAGGACGCCGCAGCCGTGCTGTGGCGCGTTGTGGCGGCGGTTGGTCGCCGTAGTAGTTGGTCGATACTGTGCCTCGGTGGCACGTGTACAGCTCACCGCCGAGTTGGTGGTTGACGGTC
>DATCXL010000630.1:0-2970 GCA_036565825.1 Mycobacteriales bacterium | reverse complement strand
CGGTGAACTGCGTGGGCGCGGCGGTACTGGTACTTGCCGGTCGCGGCGCGGGAGACCTGCCCGCCGCACCCACCCTCGCGAACAGAACCGTCTCCGCCACCCCGACCCCGTCCGTCTCGCCGAGCTGAACGTCGCTCAGCGCACCGGGTTGAGAAACGGGCTGGGGTTGCCGTACCAGGACAGGTGGAGTTGTTCACGGGCCCGGGTACAGGCGACGAACAACAGGCAGCGTTCCCGTTGCAAATCGTGCGCGTGGGCGAGCTCGTCCTCGTCGGCCGGGGTCACGGCCTTCGGGAACGGCACCAGATGCTCGTTCACCCCGACCACCGCCATGCAGCGGAACTCCAGCCCCTTCATCCGGTGCATGGTGCCCACCGCCACCGCGCCGTCGGCACCCTTCGGGTCGGGTTTGGGTGCGGGCCTGGCCAGGGATCGGGCCGCGATGCCCGCCTGGCCGAGCACGGTCAGCACCGAGTCTGCCAGTGCGTTGGTGCGGGCGGCCACGCTGATCTCGGCGGGGCTGACACCGGCGCCCAACCAGGCTCTGACCTGTTCGGTGATCCCGGCGAGCTCGTCGTTCCTGGTGGCGAACCCGCGCAGGGTCGGCGGTTGACCGTGCAGTTGCGACCGGTATCCGGCCACCGAGTCCAGCCCACCGTCCATGTCGTCCACCGGCTCGCCGCGCAGCATGCCCAGGCTCCAACAGAGAATCTCCGCGGTGGTGCGGTAGTTCACCGTCAACCGGGCGGAGCGGCCGACCACGTTGACGCCCAGTCCCCGCAGGCTGACCCGGTGAGCGTAGATCCGCTGGTGGGTGTCGCCGGCGACGAACAGGTCATCCGGGCCGGGTGCCACCGCTGCCCGCAGCAGTCGCCACTGCATCGGGCTGAGGTCCTGTGCCTCATCCACCACGACGTGTCGGTAGGGCCGGTCAGACAAACCGTCGAGCAGCCGGGTCGCCTCGACACACACCGTCTCGTACGTCCACACCTGACGGTCACGCAGTTCCCGTTCGAACTCCCACACCGCCTGCCAGACCTGCGCCTTCTGCCGGGTGCCGAGACGACGTCCCCGGCCGGTCCGGTCGGCCTTTCGGTATCCGTCGGCGTTGGTGATCCGCTGGGCCAGTACCACCTGGCGCCACTCCTCGGCCAGGAACGACTCGGTGAACGGGAGCTCCAGGCGGCCGATCATGGCTGCCCACAGTGCTTTCTCCTCTGTGGATGCCAGGATCGCCGGTCGGTGGTCGTGTTGTTCGAAGAAGATCTGGTTGGCGAGCTGGTCGACGTGTCGGACCGTGATCTGGTCGCGTACCGCGGCCTCGTCCACCAGCAGGTCCAGCCCATCCATCAGGGATGCGGCCAGGGTCGAGGTGAACGTGGTCAGCAGTACGCCGCCGCCGCCATCCGTCCGGGCCGGGCCTCGAACCGCGCCTGTGACTCGACTTCGGGCGAGGTAACGGGCCCGGTGTAGTGCCACCACGGTCTTTCCGGTACCCGGACCGCCGGTGACCCGGGCCGGGCCCCGGTAGGGGGCGTTGGCGACCTGGTACTGGGTCGGGTGCAGGTACACCCGCCACAGTGCGAACGGGTGTCGCAACACAGCCAGCAGTTCCTCCGGCCCGTTGACGAGAACAACCCGCTCGGGGCTGCGTTCCACCGCCGCCACCACGTCGTCGGCGTCGAACGGCGCGGCCGGCACGGTGGCACCGAGTTCGGCCCACACCTGTTCGGTGGTGAGCCCGGCCGCCAGGCCGAACAGCGCGTCCCACTGGTTCTGCGGCAGGAACGCGCGGGCGGCCTCCAGTTGCACGATGTCGGTGAGCGCACGGGCGAAGGTGAGGGTCTGCTCGTCCACCCCGAGCCGGCGCAGGTCAGCGTCGTTGGTCCCGGCGAACAACCGTTCAGGCACCCGTTCGGCCATCCTGGACAGCTCGGGCAGGGTGGCGTCGATGGCGGCGATGTCGCGGATCTCGATCCGGCCGGTGGCCGAGTTCACCGACACCCGTCGCCGCTGCGCCCAGGCGTAGGCGTCATCGTGCGGCAGCACGGTCAGCAGGGTGTACTGGTCTCCGGTGTCCGGGGCGAGCACGACGCCACGCCAGAACCCATCGATCCGGATGGTGCGCAGGCGGTCGTCCCGCCCGTTGTGGACCTTCTCCAGATGTAACCCGGTGTGGGTGGCGTTCTCGAACTTGGTGAACACAGCGTGGACCCGATCCTGTACCGGCCCCTCCAACCTGGCGAACTCCAGCAGAAAGTCCTTGTGGATGCCAAGGCTGGACACGTCACTCTCCTCAGTGGACTTCGGTGGACACTGATCGGACCGCGAGCGATCGAACCTGGCTGTGCGGGTGTGGTGCGGCGTGGTTGGTCAGTGGTGAGGTTGGGCGGACAGGATGTCGCGGATCTTGCCGGTGGTCGGGTGGTCGGCTCCGTTCAGCCGGGTCAGGTCCCCCAGCAGTGCGCGGAGGGTTTCCTCGGCGGTGTCGCGTTGGCCGGCACCGAGTTGCAGCAGGCCGATCTGGCGCCGCAGTTCCAGGGTCCGCGGGTCGTCCGGTCCGAACACCCGTACCTCGTCGTCACGCAGCTCGACCAGTTGCCGCAGCGCCAGGCTGGTCTGGCCGACCAGAGCGTGGCAGGTCGCCTCCTGTAGCCGGCAGCGGAACGCCAGCTCACTCTCAGAGTCGTCCCAGGTAGACAGATCAGCGACCAGTTCGTGGTAGGCCGGGGCGGCGGCGTGGTAGTCACCGCCCTCGAACAGCACGTTGGCCAGGTCCAGCCGCAGGCTGACCACGGCCTGCGACTGGCGGCCCAGCGCGCGGCCGGCCGGTTCGACGGCGGAGGCGAGGACCTCGGCGGCCTGGCCGTAGCGGGAGGCCCGGACCAGTTCGGCGGCCTGGCCGCGGACCCGATCCAGTTCGGCGCGACCCAACCGCGGGGCGTCCACCGATGAGAGCCTGGCCGGCGG
>DATCXL010000616.1:0-3762 GCA_036565825.1 Mycobacteriales bacterium | reverse complement strand
ACGTCCACCCTGCCCTTGGAACGCACCGACACCGCCCACCGCCCGTCGGGCAGTTCTCTGAGAACGCACGCCACCTCGGCCTCCCGGGCGGTACGCACCACGTCGATCACACTCTCCCCCTGGTCGGGACCAAGGCCCCGGTCGGCCAGGTCGACACGCCGGGTGTGGGTCCACACCAGACCCAACCCGCCCACCGCGTCGGTCTCCAGTCGGGCCCGGCCCAACACCGCGCCAAGCATGGACACCCAGCCGAACGGGTGGGTGTCGAACAGCTCACGGGAGATCACGTCGTGCCGGATACCGGTGTCCAGCAGCCGCCCGGCCAGGGCGTGCACCGACGGAGTGGTGCCCGCGTACCGGAACGATCCGGTGTCGGTAACCAGCCCGGTGTACAGGCAGGCGGCGATGTCAGGATCAAGCTCCACATCGAGCCGACGTACCAGTTCGGCGACCAACACCGCGGTGGCGGCCGCCTGCGGGTCGACCAGGTGCAGTGTGCCGTACCGGGTGTTTGACGCGTGGTGGTCGATCACCAGCATCCGTCGGGCCCGCCCGGCCGGACCAGCGAGGTCTCCGAGCCGCTCGGCACTGGCGGTGTCGAAGGTGACCAGTAACTCCGGCGCCCGGGGCACCGACCCGGGGGGCACCAGCAGGTCCAGGCCGGGCAGAACCCGCAGCGGCTCGGGCAGCACGAAGGGCTCACTGAAGGATGGGACCACCCGCTTACCCAGCCGTACCAACGCGTGTGCCAGGCCCAGCATGCTGCCCAACGCGTCCCCGTCCGGGCTCAGGTGGCAGGCCAACACCACCTCGGACTGTCCACGCAGCGCGGCGACGGCATCGGCCCAGTCGGACGGCGTCGGCGTTTCGGGCGCACTCACTGAGGCCGCGGGCGTCCGGTCCCGCCCCCGGCACCATCGTCGGGGTCGTCGCCGGTCCGCTCGTCGATGTCCGTGTCGGTCTCCGTGTCGGTTCTCGGCTCGGAGGATCGCTCACCGTCACCGGTGTCGGCCGTGCCGGTGCCGTCGGTGGACCGGTACGGCTCGGGGTCCCCGGCGAAGGTGGCACCCTGGCGGACCCGCCGTACCTCGGCGTCGGCGTGCCTGGCCCGGTCGAGGAGTTCCTCGATCTCCTTGGCCTGTGTGGGCACCATGTCGGCGACGAAGGTGAGGCTCGGGGTGAAACGGACCCCGGTCTGGCGGCCGACCTGGCTCCGCAGTACCCCGCGCGCACTGTCCAGCGCGGCCGCACTCTCGGCCCGGGCCGCCTCGTCCCCGTAGACGGTGTAGTAGACGGTCGCCTCCCGCAGGTCGGGGGTGACCCGCGCATCGGTGATCGTCACCATGCCGAGCCGCGGGTCCTTGACCTGCCGCTCCAGCGTGTCCGCCACGATCTCGCGGATACGCACCGCGAGCCGCCGCGCCCGGGCGACGTCTGTCATCTGCCTGTCACTCCTGTCCTGGTACCACGACCCGTGGTACTCCGGCGTACGTCACCGCTGGTGCGGTGACCTCCGACGTCACCGGGTACCAGATCGGCCGCCCGTTCGATGGGATACCCAACTCCGGGTGGCAGAACCCCCGTAGAACCGCCTGCTCGCAGACACTCGGGCGACGTTCCCACAGGGGGAACGTCGCCCGAGTGCGTTTTCCGGAACAGACGGACGACAAACCCGTCCCGTCACCGCACCTCGTCATCCGCCGCGACGAGGGTTCGCCGGGCGGACAGCAGGTCGAACTCCGGCCGGTCGGCCACCAGCCGTTCGCAGGCGTCGAGCACCTCGGTCACGTGGCCTGCCTGTCCCGACACGCACGCGACAGCCACCCGGGCCCGCCGGTGTAGGTCTGCGTCACCGACCTCGGCCGCCGAGACCGCGAACCTGCGTCGCAACTCGGCGAGCAGTGGCCGGACCACGCCCCGCTTCTCCTTCAGTGAATGCACGTCGCCGAGCAGCAGGTCGCAGATCAGGGTTCCGGTGAACACACCCGTCCCCGTCTCATGCGACCTGCCCGCCCGTTCGTCACCCGCGTGGCTTCTCACGCATCTCGTAGGTCTCGATCGTGTCGCCGACCTTGATGTCGTTGAACGAACCGAGCCCGACACCACACTCGAAGCCTTCGCGCACCTCCGTGGCGTCCTCCTTGAACCGCTTCAGCGAGTCGACGGTCAGGTTGTTGGCCACCACGACCCCGTCGCGGATCAACCTGGCCTTGCTGTTGCGGTTCACCGTGCCCGACCGGACTATGCAGCCCGCGACGTTACCGATCCGGGGCACCCGGAAGACCTCACGGACTTCGGCGGTGCCGATCTGGGCCTCCTCGTACTCGGGCTTGAGCATGCCCTTGAGTGCGGCCTCGATCTCGTCGATCGCCTGGTAGATGACCGAGTAGTACCGGATATCGATGCCCTCGCGGTCGGCCAGCTCGCGCGTCTTGCCCTCGGGCCGCACGTTGAAGCCGATCACCACCGCGTCGGTGGCCGCAGCGAGGTTGATGTCGTTCTCGGTGATACCGCCGACGCCACGGTGCACGATCTGCAGTGACACCTCGTCGCCGGGGACCTCGATCTTCACCAACGCGTCCTCGAGTGCCTCCACCGAACCGGAGACATCGCCCTTGAGGATGAGGTTGAGCGACTGGATCTTGCCCTCCCCGAGCACCCTGTCCAGGTCCTCCAGGGAGATCCGGCGCCGCGACTGGGCCCGCTGGGCGTTGCGCTCACGTGCCTGACGACGCTCGGCGATCTGGCGGGCCACCCGGTCCTCGTCGACGACCAGGAAGCTGTCGCCGGCGTCGGGTACCGAGGTCAGCCCCAGCACCAGTACCGGGCGGGACGGGCCAGCCTCGGCCACCGTGCCGCCGTTCTCGTCGAGCATCCGCCGGACCCGGCCGAACGCGTCACCAGCCACAATCGGGTCACCGACGTGCAGGGTGCCGCGCTGTACCAGCACGGTCGCCACCGCACCACGGCCACGGTCGAGGTGTGCCTCGATGGCCACGCCCTGCCCGGACTGGTTCGGGTTCGCCCGCAGATCCAGCGAGGCGTCCGCTGTCAACACGATCGCCTCGAGCAGTTCGTCGATGCCCAGCCGCTGCTTGGCCGAGATGTCGACGAACATCGTGTCGCCGCCGTACTCCTCGGCCACCAGGCCGTACTCGGTGAGCTGCTGACGGATCTTCGCCGGGTTGGCGCCCTCCTTGTCGATCTTGTTGACCGCTACCACGATCGGCACACCGGCCGCCTGGGCGTGGTTGAGCGCCTCGACGGTCTGCGGCATCACCCCGTCGTCGGCGGCGACCACCAGTACGACGATGTCGGTGAACTCGGCGCCACGGGCACGCATGGCGGTGAACGCCTCGTGGCCCGGGGTGTCGATGAAGGTGATCCTGCGGTCCTCGTCGCCGACCGCGGTCACCACCTGGTACGCGCCGATGTGCTGGGTGATGCCACCGGCCTCACCCTCGGCCACGTTCGCGTGTCGGACCGCGTCGAGCAGCTTGGTCTTGCCGTGGTCGACGTGACCCATGACGGTGACCACCGGCGGACGCGCGACAAGGTCGGTGTCCTCACCCTCGTCGTCACCGAAGGTGATGTCGAAGGCCTCGAGCAGCTCACGGTCCTCGTCCTCGGGGCTGACCACCTGGATGCGGTAGCCCAACTCGGCGCCGAGCAACTCCAGCGTCTCGTCAGGCACCGACTGGGTCGCGGTGACCATCTCGCCGAGGTTCAGCATCACCTGCACGAGGGAGGCCGGGTTGGCGT
>DATCXL010000615.1:0-4469 GCA_036565825.1 Mycobacteriales bacterium | reverse complement strand
ACCGGCCGGCGGCCCTCGCCGACCGCGAGCAGGGCACCGACCAGGCTGCGCACCATCGAGTGGCAGAACGCGTCGGCCCGCACCGTTGCCGTGATCACCCCGTCCGGCCCCCGTTCCCAGTCGAGCCCGAGCAGCGCCCGCACCGTGGTGGCACCCAGCCGACGCCGACAGTACGCCGCGAAGTCGTGCTCACCGAGCAACCCGGCGGACGCGGCGGCCATCGCGTCGGCGTCCAGTCGGCGTGGCCAGGCCAGCGTGTCGTGTCGGCGCAGCGGATCGGTTCCCCAGGGTGCGTCGTCGACCCGGTAGACGTAGTGCCGGCACAGGGCGGAGAACCTGGCGTCGAACCCCGGCGGGGCCTGCTCGGCGGAGGTCACCCGCACGTCGGCGGGAAGTACCCCGGACAGCCGCCGGTCCAGGGTGCCGGCGTACCGCTCCCACAGTGCCCCGGGCAGGTCGACGTGCGCCACCTGCCCGGTCGCGTGCACCCCCGAGTCGGTGCGGCCGGCCACGGTCAGCGTGCTGGCGCCGGGCAGCAGGCGGGCGATGGCCTGCTCGACCACACCCTGCACGGTGCGCTGCCCCGGCTGGCGGGCCCAGCCAGCGAACTCGGTGCCGTCGTAGGCCACCCCCAGCCGTACCCGCACCCCTGCTTCGACCGGAGCAGCCGTCTCCATCGAATGCCCCCAGACACGACGCATCGAGGGAAGCGAGACAGCATTCGCCAGGCGAATGTCTCACTTCCCTCGACGGGTTGAGAAGTCAGTCCTTGTTCGGCTCCTCGGCCGCCTCCACGCCCTGGGGCGCTTCGGTCGCCTGGTCCGAGCCGGCCTCGTCGGCGACCTTGGCCTCGTCGGCGGCCTTGGCCTCATCGGCCACCTTCGCGGCCGTTGGGGACTCGGCGCTGAGTTCCTCGGCCACCTCCCTGGTGCGACCAGAGGCCCCACGCCGGGAGGCGAACCTGCTGCCGCGGGCCCGCTCGGCCTCGCCGACCGCCTCCTGGGCGACGGTGAGTGCCTCGACCAACGAGATCTGCGCCATAGGAGCGTTGTCACCCTTGCGCGGACCGGTCTTCACGATCCGGGTGTAACCACCCGGCCGCTCGGCGAAGCGCGGACCGATCTCGGCGAACAGCTTGTGCACGACGTCCTTGTCGCGCAGCGACTCCATCACCCTGCGCCGCGCGGGCAGGTCGCCGCGCTTGGCGATGGTGATGAGTCGCTCGGCGATCGGGCGCAACCGCTTCGCCTTGGCCTCGGTGGTGGTGATCCGCTCGTGTTCGAACAGTGAGGTCGCGAGGTTCGCGAGCATCAGCCGCTCGTGCGCCGGACCGCCGCCGAGACGGGGACCCTTGGTGGGCGTGGGCATTGTTGGGACTCCTTACAACTGCTCGGTCTCGGCGTAGTCCTGACCGTCGTCGTAGCTGTCGGTGCCGTAGGTGTCCACGACGTTGGCCGGGTCGAATCCGGGCGGGCTGTCCTTGAGCGACAGACCCATCCCGGCCAGCTTCATCTTCACCTCGTCGATCGACTTGGCACCGAAGTTGCGGATGTCGAGAAGGTCGGCCTCGCTGCGCGACACCAACTCGCCAACCGTGTGGATGCCCTCCCGCTTGAGGCAGTTGTACGACCGGACGGTCAACTCCATCTCCTCGATCGGCATCGAGAAGTTGGCCAGGTCGGCGGCCTCCTGCGGTGACGGGCCCACCTCGATGCCCTCGGCCTCCACGTTCAGCTCGCGGGCCAGACCGAAGAGCTCGACCAGGGTCTTACCGGCGCTGGCCAGCGCGTCCCGCGGGCTGATCGAGGACTTGGTCTCCACGTCCACGATCAGCTTGTCGAAGTCGGTGCGCTGCTCCACCCGGGTGGCCTCGACCCGGTAGGTCACCTTCAGCACAGGCGAGTAGATCGAGTCGATCGGAATCCGACCGATCTCCTGACCTGGCTGCTTGTTCTGGGTCGCCGGGACGTATCCGCGACCGCGCTCGACGGTCAGCTCGATCTCCAGCCGACCCTTCTTGTTGATCGTGGCCAGGTGGAGGTCGGAGTTGTGCACGGTGACACCGGCCGGCGGCGCGATGTCGGCCGCGGTGACCTCTCCGGGGCCCTGCTTGCGCAGGTACATGGTGACCGGCTCGTCCGCCTCGGAGCTGACCACCAGCTCCTTGAGGTTCAGGATCAGGTCGGTCACGTCCTCCTTGACCCCTGGCACGGTGGTGAACTCGTGCAGCACCCCGTCGATGCGGATGCTGGTGACCGCCGCACCGGGGATGGAGGACATCAGGGTGCGTCGCAGTGAGTTACCGAGGGTGTAGCCGAAGCCGGGCTCCAGCGGTTCGATGACGAACCGCGACCGGAACTCGCTGATCGACTCCTCGATGAGGGTGGGTCGCTGGGTGATGAGCACTGTTCAGATCCTTTCCGCGGTACCCGCCATATGACACCGCGACTAGGGATTTCACGCTTACTGGTCCAGACGATCCGGTCCAGCGGGGACGGGCCGAACTACCTAGAGTACAGCTCGACGATCAGCTGCTCCTGGACCGGCGTGTCGATGACCTGCCGGGCCGGCATCGAGTGCACCAGGATCCGCATCCGGGACGAGATGACCTCCAGCCACGCTGGCACCGGACGGGAACCCGCCTCGGCCCGGGCCACCACGAACGGGGTCAGTTCCCGGGACTTCTCCCGGACCTCGACGATGTCGTTCTCGGTGATCCGGTACGACGGGATGTCGACCTTCCGACCGTTGACCAGCAGGTGGCCATGCCGCACCAGCTGACGCGCCATGTCCCGGGACTTGGCGAACCCGGCCCGGTACACCACGTTGTCCAGCCGGCTCTCCAGGATCTGCAGCAGGACCTCACCGGTCTTGCCCGTCTTGCGGTTCGCCTCCTCGTAGTACCCGGCGAACTGCTTCTCCAGGACGCCGTAGACCCGCTTGGCCTTCTGCTTCTCGCGCAGCTGGAGCAGGTACTCGGTGTCCTTCCCCCGCCCGCGGCCGTGCTCACCCGGCGGGTAGGGGCGGATCTCGATCGGGCACTTCGGGCCCTCGCACTTGGCGCCCTTGAGGAAGAGCTTCATCTTCTCCCGGCGGCAGCGCCGGCAGTCGGCACCGGTGTAACGAGCCATGTCTGTTCTGTCTCCTCGGTGCTCTCGTCAGACCCGACGCCGCTTTGGTGGCCGGCACCCGTTGTGTGGCTGCGGGGTCACGTCCTGGATCTGGCCGACCTCCAGGCCGGTGGCCTGCAGCGACCGGATCGCCGTCTCCCGCCCGGAGCCTGGGCCCTTGACGAAGACATCCACCTTGCGCATGCCGTGCTCCTGCGCCTTACGGGCGGCGTTCTCGGCGGCCATCTGGGCGGCGAAGGGCGTCGACTTGCGGGACCCCTTGAAGCCGACGTGGCCGGCAGACGCCCAGGAGATCACGTTCCCCATCGGGTCGGTGATCGAGACGATGGTGTTGTTGAACGTGCTCTTGATGTGCGCGTGACCGTGCGCGATGTTCTTCTTTTCCTTGCGGCGCACCTTCTTCACGCCTACACGGGTCTTCGGAGGCATACTCGGGATATCTCCAGATCGGGTCTACGAGGTCGTCGGAACCCCGTCCGCGGGTTCTACTGGGTCAGCAAGGACGTCTCAGGTTACTTCTTACCGGCCTTCTTCTTGCCGGCGATGGTCTTCTTCGGGCCCTTGCGGGTGCGCGCGTTGGTCTTGGTGCGCTGACCCCGCACGGGCAGGCCACGGCGGTGCCGGATGCCCTGGTAGCAGCCGATCTCGATCTTGCGCCGGATGTCCTGGGCGACCTCCCGGCGGAGATCACCCTCAACCTTGTAGTTGGCGTCGATCCAGTCGCGCAGCTTGATCAGGTCATCGTCACTGAGGTCGCCCACCCGGGTGTCCGGGTCGACCTCGGTGGCCTTCAGGGTCTGCAGGGCCCTGGTGCGACCAAGCCCGTAGATGTAGGTCAGGGCGACCTCCAACCGCTTGTCGCGGGGGAGGTCAACGCCAGCGAGGCGTGCCATTCGGGCGTGCTCCTTCTGTTCCACGGAGGTCTGACCGCGACCCGGCTCCCCCTGCCCGTGACAACCCGGCGGTGTCGCGTTGCGGCGAACGCCTCCGGAGGAGGACCCCGGCCTCCGACCGGGGGTGACCCACGGCTACGGACTCCGTGGGGTTGGGCGCGGCTGGTGCTCTGGTCAGCCCTGGCGCTGCTTGTGGCGCAGGTTCTCGCAGATGACCATGACCCGCCCGTGCCGGCGGATCACCTTGCACTTGTCGCAGATCTTCTTGACACTCGGCTTGACCTTCACGGCTGTTGCCCACTCCTGTTCATGACGCAGCCAGCCGTGCAGCCAGCGCGCGCGCCCGGAAACGTCACTTGTAGCGGTAGACGATGCGTCCGCGAGTCAGGTCGTACGGTGAGAGTTCGACCACAACACGATCCTCGGGAAGGATCCGGATGTAGTG
>DATCXL010000610.1:0-4148 GCA_036565825.1 Mycobacteriales bacterium | reverse complement strand
CCCGGCCGGCGGTTGCCGCCGGCAGCCTGGCCTGGTTGCGGGCGTACCACGACAGCATGCGGCGCCACGCCACCGGTGCGTACGTCAACTACGTCGACCCGGACCTGGCCGACTGGGAACGGGCCTACTACGGGGCGAACTACCAGCGGCTGCGCCGGGTCAAGGCCCGCTACGACCCGGACCGGCTGTTCACCTTCCCGCAGGCCGTCCGCCCGGGCTGAGTCGTCGCCGGTTGCCACGCCTTCCCGCGAAGGCGGCTGTCCAAGCGGCGTTGGATCGGGGCGTCCTACCCGAAACAGCTACCGCGCAGGTGGCGTCAGTCGACCGGCTCGGGGGGCGGGTAGGTGGCCGTGCCGTGAGGACCCTGCTGGTCCGGGTCGTACGGATAACCACCTGGGTAACCGCCCGGAGGGACCGGGCCGGTTGCCGGGTACTGGGGCTGGCCGGCGGCGTAGGCGTCTCGGGCCCGCCGCTCCTGGTCCTCCTCGATCAGCCGGTTGAGCAGTTGCTGGATCCGGTCGGAGTGTGGAATGTCGCGCAGCGTCTCCTGGCCGCGCTCACCGGCCGACTCCACGGTCAGCGACCCCGCCCCGAGCAGGCGGTCCCACAGCGTCTGTTCGAACGCGACGTCGTTGATCCGTTGCAGACCGATGTCACGGCCGGTGTGGTTGAGGATGCCGGTGCGAATCAGGACCCGGTGGGTGGTGATCACATAGTGCGTGGTGCGCCAGACCAGCACGGGCACCAGGACCAGCCAGATCACCACCAACGCGGCCACGGCGGCGATGGCCAGCCGGAGCGGGTGTTGCAGGCTCCCGGGCGGCACGATCGCGGCCAGGTACGCGGCCACGGCCACGGTCACGACAAAGATGACGACCGGGGCGACGAGCGTGGCCCAGTGTGGGTGCAGATGCTTGACCACCCGCTCGTCGTCGGCCAAGAGTTGGTCGGGATACGCCACCGTTCTTCTCTCCTGACACCGGCTGATCCAGGGCCGTTCTCGCGTAGCGAACCCCAGCATGACGTAGTTCGCCGCCGAAGGGTACGTGCGACGCGTTTGGTACTCGTGCCCGCGGCGCTGGCAGGATGCGCAGACCCGTCGAAGGCGTACAGGAAACTACAGGAGGGGCAAGAGTGCCCATCTACCCGCAACGCGGCCTACACGGACACGTCGTCCGGGCCGTTGGTCAGCGCATCATCCGCGGCGACCTCCGCCCGGGTGACGGGATCGACGTCGAGGCGCTGGAGCGGGAGTTCGGGGTGAGCAGAACGGTGGTACGTGAGTCACTGCGGGTCCTGGCCGCCAAGGGGCTGGTCGACGCCCGGCCCCGCCGCGGCACGTTCGTCCGGCCACGCTCGGACTGGAGCCTGCTCGACCCGGACCTGTTGCACTGGCGCTACGAGGGGCGGCTGGACGAACGGTTCCTGGACAACCTCGCCGAGGTTCGCTCGATCGTCGAACCGGCCGGCGCCCGACTGGCCGCACTGCGGTGCAGTTCCGACGACCTGGCCGTACTGACCGGGGCGATGGACAGCATGCGGTTGGCCGGTGAGGACGGCGAGGCGGTGATCAGCGCCGACATGGTCTTCCATCGGGCACTGCTCGGGTCAGCCCACAACGAACTACTCGAACGAATGGAGGTCGTCATCGAGGTCGGTATGCAGGCACTGGACCGGATCGTCTGCCGGGAGCAGAACTTCCGGAGCACCCTGCCAGCGCACCAGGCGGTGCTCGACGCGGTGGCCGCGGGTGAACCCGACCGGGCCGAGGCGGCGATGCGCGCCCTGCTCGACCAGGCCTGGCGGGGCATCCGGGCGGTGAACCGGCGGCACACCGAGCCACGGCCGTACTAGGTGCTTGATTCCAGGCCCTCGCCGGGGCGGAGCCCCGGCTCCGGAGATCGGCGGACACACGGCGGGCGCGCTGTGCTGCCCTTTGCGGGAGGAGCTCCGCTCCACCCCACACCCACTCGACAGCCCGCAGCACGGCAGATCCACCACAGCGCACCAGGTCTGCGCCTGGAACGGACGGTCAGCGCACGTGCAGCACGTCGCCGGCGGCCACGGTCCGTTCACCCGCACCGGTGGCCACCACCAGCCGCCCGTCAACGTCCACACCGGTCGCCGTGCCAGCCAACATCTCGCCGCTGGGCAACGCCACCGACACCGAACGGTCGACGGTGTCGCAGGCCGCCAGGTAGGCCGCGTGCAACCCACTGGCGGCCGGGTCCCCGGCGGCGGACTGCCAGACCTGGTAGTCGACGGCCAGCCGACGCAGCACCGCACGCAGGATGGTGTCCCTGTCCATGCAGCCGGCCTGTTCCAGCGTCAGCGACGTGGCGTCGGCCCGGGGCAGTTCCTCCGACCGGGTCGTCACGTTCAGTCCGACACCGACCACCGCGGCGCCGGCGGCGACCACCGCCAGCACACCGGCCAGCTTGCGCCCGTTGACCACCAGGTCGTTGGGCCACTTCAGCGCCGTGTCGAGTTCTGCCACCTCGCTCACCGCCGCGCACAGCGAAACCCCGGTGAGCAGTGGCAGCCAGGCCCAACGGGCCACCGGCACACCGGTCGGGCGGAACAGCGCCGAGAACGTCAGCCCGGCACGCGGCGGAGACACCCAACTCCGGTCAAGCCGGCCCCTACCCGCGGACTGGGACTCGGCCACCAGCACCGACCCCTCGGGCACACCGGCTCGCGCGGCGGCGACCTGGTCATCGTTGGTCGACGTGGTCTGGGTGACCACCCGTACGTCGGTCCACCACTCACCCTCGCGGGTCAGCGCCGCGCGCAGCGCCCGCTCGGACAGGGGCGGGCGCTGTAGGTCAGACCACGGACCGGACATGGGACCAGGTTAGGCGGGGTGGGTCGGCACCGCCGACCGACGTACCGCCAGCCGGTGACAGGCAGTGATCCCGACGGTGCGACCGGGTGCGACCGGGGTGTGGCACCGGTTCAGGACAGCAACCGTTTGAGCACCATCACGGTCAGGGTGAAGCTCTGGTAGTCCAACGCGACCAGCGGACCGACCTGGTCGACCACCGCCCACCGCTTCTTCCAGTCCGGCTCGGCCACCGCGCGCTCCACCTCGTCGGCCCGGTCCAGCGCGTCCTGACGCAGCCCGCGGGCCAGGATGTTGTCCGCGTCCGCGCGCAGCGCCACGTACAACTCCCGCAGATGCTGCTCGGACGGCCCGGACACCACCACCTCCGCGGCCGGATCGGCCCCGCCGGACTGTCCGGGCGGGTTGGACCCATCCGGATCATTCGGACCAGCCGGTCCGGGCCGGTCATCGTTGCCGGGACGGCGACCGGTGGGCACCAGTCGGCGAAAGTTCAGGTAGGTCACGGTGGGCGGTGTCGGGCGCCTGTTCTCGATTCGTTCGGCCCGCCGGTAACTCCACTCCCACCATCCGGTCGCGGTGAGCCGCAGGAACGCGGGAACGAGGCACAGGCCAACCCTGGCCCGCTGGTCCGCCCAGTCCCGGTCGACCAGGTAGCGCACCACCTGGTACCGCTCCCGCCCGTTGCGACCGCACTCCCAGACCAACCGCCGGGCGTCGACGAACCCGTCCCGGCGGGCCGGGGCGGTGGCCAGTGACTCGAGCAGTAACTCGCCGCGCTGCCGGCGGACGCGCTCGGGCAGCGCCGGCCCGGTGCGGGCCCGGATCGCCGGTGCCAGCGCGACCAGCGTCAGCACCGCGACAGTCGCGATGAACAGTAGGGCGTCTACCGCTGCGTTGTCCGGCACCCGAATCCTCCGGGACGGCATCCTGTCCGCGCCGTGAGTCGACACGTCCAGACGCGGTTCGACACTGTGCTCGCGATCGGTCACGGCGGGTTGGAGGTGTTCGTGACCGACGGCCGGTGGTGACCGGACACCGATCTTCACGCCACCCTAGAACGTGTTCGGCCAGAGCGCGGGAGGTGGCCGGGTGCGGCGCGTCGCGTCGACCTGCCGCCCGGTACGGACCGCACCAGGCACGCCTCGGCGGCGCCGATAGGCTGGCCCGGTGCATGATCCGGTACGCGACCGTTTGTGCCGTCGGCGACGGCCGACCGTGGTGAGACGACCGACCGTGGTGAGAGGTGGTGCATGACGGCATCCGCGCCCCAACCCGCCGAACAGGGGTTGGACACCCGCACGAC
>DATCXL010000599.1:0-6371 GCA_036565825.1 Mycobacteriales bacterium | reverse complement strand
CCGCCGGCCGCGCCGGTGCGGCGGTGTTGAAGACCCGTGTCGCGGCCTCGAACGCCGGTTCGCCGGGCAACGCGATGGTCGTGCCCCGGCCGTCGACCGTCGCCATGGGTCGTCACACTCCTTCAGATCGGTGCGGGACCCGACGGCGCGGCCGTGGACCCTCCGGCCACCGGCGCGACGCACCGGCGGGCCCCACTCAACCCGTGACGCCGAAGCGGGCCCGGGCCAGTTCGCGGGTCGTCACGGTGGCAAGGAAAACTCCGACGCCGGCGTGGCTCCGCAACATCGACATGTCACGCCACACCCGTTCGATCCGCTCGCCGTGGCGGACCGCGCTCGACCCGGCGGTGGGGAACAGGTGCCGCTCGACCGCGTGCCAGCACAGCCGGATCACCTCACGGCAGATGGTGGCGATCCGCAGATCCTGCTCCCTGGTGAACGCCGCGGGGCCGCGCGCGCAGATGTCGCTCCACTGCTGGATCGCGTTGCGGACGGCCGCCTCGGCCGTGGCGACCATGCCGGCGGCCTCCCCGTACCAGAACTGGAAGTCGGGGTGCTCGGCGCGGCCGACGACCGGCGGGAACAGGGTCGTCCGCGAGCGCATCAACTCCTCGTAGGCATCCAGCGCGCCCTGCGCCATGCCCACGGCCAGCGCGGCGACCTCCAGCACCATGAAGCTGAGCTGGCCGCCTCCGTACTCGGGGTTGCCGTGCAGGTGCCGTCCGGGCATTCCCCTGCTGACGTCAACCTCGCTCAGGTGCAGCCCGGTGAAGGTGAAGTGCTCGGGGATGCGCGCGTCGTCCATGGCGATGCTGTGTGATCCACTGCCCCGCAGCCCCAGTTGCCCTCCCCAGTCCTCCAGCCGCCTCCACTCGCCGCGCGGAACGACGAACAGCATCGGCGCAGGGGGTCGCCCGTCGCCATTCGGGACCAGGGTGTGGCCGAGGAAGTGCGTGGCGTACGGCGAACCGGAGCAGTAGTTCCAGGTGCCGCGCAGAACCCAGTGTCCGTCGGCACTCCGCTCAGCCATACCGCTCGGCACGATCGTGGCGGGACAGATGAAGTCACCCACGCCGAACAGTTCAGCCTGGGCGCGCTCGCCAAACAGCGTGGCGACCGCGAGGGCGTGCGTGGCGCCCAGACAGAACATCCATCCCGTCGAGGGACAGCCGCGCGCCAGCGCCATCGAGACGCGCAGGAAGGTGTCGATACCGAACTGGTAGCCGCCGTAGCGGCGCGGAACCAGTAACCGGTAGAAACCAGCCTTCAGGAACTCCTCGTGGGTGTCCTCGGCGTAGAAGGTTCGCCGCTCCGTCTCGGCCTGGCGCGCGACGAGGGTGGGCGCGAGCGCCTCGGCCCGTTCGATGACCTCCGCTGGTGTGAGGCCCGGTTCGGGCGGGAGAGGAAACGGGTGTTCGGGAGCATCCGTGGCGACCGCCATCGCAGCGCGGCTCCTTCGTCTCGATCGTCGGCGGAACTGCGGCGAGAACCGTGCGGATCACCGGAGGGGCGACGGCGGGTCGTCGTACCGACATATTTCACTGGCGCCGGTACGGTCCTGCCGTCGCATCCGGCCGTGCGCAGATCAGCCTCACACGCCGCCGCCGCGCCGTCGTCTTCCGAATTGCGGTGCGCCGTCGCAGAGCGGCGTCGACCGAGCAATGCGGAAGAACCAAATTTTCGCCGCACATTGTTACATTCTGTCACCGGTGACGAGGGGCAGCGCGCTTCCTTCGCCCGACGGCCCGGGAAGCCGGCCCGCTCGACCCGTTCCTGTCCGATCTCACCCGCGCACCATCCGAAGGGGGCCGGCACCATGAGTGTTGCCGAAAGGGCGTCCAGCGACCTGGCGGAGCACATTCCGCTCTCCTTCAACCAGGAATTCCTGTGCGGTTTCGACAGGGGCGACGACGAGGGACCATTCGGTCCACGGTTTCATATCGTGCACGGCTGGCGGCTACACGGACCGGTCGATGTCAACACCCTGCGGGACGCGCTGGATGACGTGGTCGCGCGGCACGAGGCGCTACGCACGTTGATAGTCCGCGACGAGGGAGAGCGCCACCAGCGCATCTTCCCGCCCAGTTCGCCCGAACTTGAGGTACGGGACCACCCGGGACTGGACCCGCGCGAGCGCGATCGGCGGGTCGAGGAACTGCTCATCGAGGTCGAGGCAGGCACGATCAGTGCCCGCCGGTTACCCCTGGTACGGGCGGTACTGGCGCGCTTCGACGACCACGACTGGGTGCTCGTGCTCATCGCCCACCACATCGCGACCGACGGATGGTCCATCCGCGTGATCATCCGCGACCTCGCCGCCTGTTACGCGATCCGGCGGGGGTTCGCCGCGGAGCTTCCCGAGTCACGCCAGTACCAGGAATACGCGGTATGGCAACGCGCGCAGGTGGCCGAGGCAGCCACGGAGGCGTCACGGGAGTACTGGCGGGAGAAGCTGCGCGGCGCCCGCATCTACGCGGCTTCCACGGACCAGCACAAGTCCGCCGGACCAGCGGAGTCCACGTCGGTGTTTCGTTTCTCGATCGGTGAGGAGCTGGTCTCCCCGGCGTTGGGTATGGCCAGGACGATGCGTTGCACGCCCTTCATGGTGCTGCTCGCCGCCTTCGTGGTGTTCGTCCGCCGGACGACTGGCACGACCGACATCGTGGTTCCGACCTTCACTCCCGGTCGCAGTCAGGAACGGTTCCACAACACGGTCGGACCATTTCTGAACTTCGTTCCACTCAGGACCGACATCGCCGGTTGCGGCACCTTCCGCGATGTGGTGCGACGGGTCCGTGCCACCTGCGTGGAAACCTACCTGCACGACATCCCGTTCGCCCTGGTGGCCGCCGAGGCGCCCGAACTCATGCTTCCAACCCTGGAGGACGACGCCGCCGCCTGCGTGTTCCAGGTGTTCCCGTTCCCGTTCGTGCTCGACGGCGACATGGTCGGAGACGTGGAGTACTCCGAAGTACGCAGGCGGTTGCTCTCGCAGCCCGTCGGTTCCGACGTCCCGAACGGCGCGCTTTGGACATTGAACATCGATCCCGACGGTGACGTGATCGCGGGCATCCAGTTCAACAACAACCTGTACCACCAGAGCACGATCAGCGGCATGGTGTCGGAGTTCGTCCGGGTGTTACGGGACGCGGTCGCCGCCCCGGACGCCGCGCTGCCGGTGTCCTGACACCCACACCAGGTCCCGTCTCGAACATGATTCGACCCGGCGACGCGAGCCACCGACCCGGCGCGGTCAGCCCACCCCGATGGCGCCGCGCGGCCTGGCACCCCGGCGATAGTCGTTGTACTCGTTCAGCAGTTGCTGGGCCCGCACTGTCGCCCTGGTGAACCGGGCCAGCGGGTCCGCACCGCCGACCAGCACGTCATGCATGGCGCGTGTCATGATCTCCTGGATTCCGGCGAAGTTGCCCAGCAGTGCCCCGCGCGAGGCCGGCGAGCCGCTCGTCGCGTCGAGTTGGTCGACCGCCACCCGCAGGTGGGGGTTGTCGCGAAACCAGCCCTGCCCGTCCAACAGGTCCAGTGCCCCTCTGGTAACCGGGATGAAGTTGGTCTGCTTGTGGCGGTCCGCCGCGTTGCGCGGGTTGTTAAGGAACTGCACGAAGGCCAGCGCGCCATCCCGGCTGGCCTCGTCGAGTCCGTCGGCCAACCACAGGGAGTCACCGCCGATGACGTCTCCGGCGCGGGCAACGGCGTCGTTGTGCGGCATCGGGCTCGCCTCGACGGTGAAGCCGCCATCCCTGCCCGCCTGCACCATCCTGGCGGCCTCGACCGACGAGGTCAGTGTGAAAGCCACCTGCTGCCTGGCGAACGCCAAGAAGTTCGCGTCCCAGTCCACCTGTCGCCCGTCGTACAGGTACAGGTAGTGGCCGTCCTGGTGGAGCCGCCGCCACCACCGGACGTAGGCCATCATCTCGGCTGAGGCGAGGTAGACGCGTTCGGCCGGCCCCGACCTGCCGTTGTCATGGTCGGCGAGCAGGCCGCCCTGCTGAGCGACCGCCTGTTGGAACATCCAGCCGTGGTTGGGCCAGGTGATGGCATGGGATGGGCCGTCGGGCAGCCTGGACAACGCCAGGCACGCCTCGTCGATCTCGACCCAGGTCCGCGGCACTCGCGGCAGCCCGGCCGCCCTGAGCAGCGTCGTGTTGGCGTAGAGCAGCGTCGTGGACGTCAACGGCGGCATGGCCGCCACCGCACCGTCGAACACGTAGTAGTCACGAGCCGCGGGCACGATGTCGTCGAGTACGACCGGCTCGCCGAGGATTTCCCGGCGACCGGCTATCGCCCTCTCGATCGAGGTGAACAGCGGCCGGCCGGTGCGGGTCCGGGTGTCGTACGCCTCCTGGGCGCAGGTGTAGAAATACTGGGCGATGGTCGGCGGATTCCCGGCAAGGGCCGCGCGGTGGACCTCCCGAGGCAGTGTGAGGTAGTCGTAGCCACGGACGTCGACCCGATATCGCGGATGGATCTCGCCGAACCTCCGGGCCAGATCCTGCATGTCGTCCAGGAAGAACGGCATGATCGGATAGTGGGGCACCCAGACGTCGATGCCGATCTTGTCGGCACCGCCGGCTGCGGAAGTGGCGGCGGCCCGGACGTGGCTGTTCATCATTCGGTATCCTCCACGCGGTGATTTCCTGATCCGGCGAATGGTTCGTACACCCGACGTTCGGAACAAGGCGCGGCAGGGGCTGACGCCCATGATTGGTGTCAGGCTTCCCCACCGCATCTCCGCGATTGCTGTCCTGCCGGGAACGCCGCAGGGCAGAAGAAGTTCGGCGCGGCGGTGGATGCCACCATGGACGTCGGTAACAAACCTCCGCGGTGCCGACCGAGCCAGGCCAGGCCATGCCAGTCCTGGTTATTTTGCCAGGTCACTGCCAGGCCAGGTAATTGCCCAGCCCAGGCCACGCCAGGCCAGTCATGTCAGTCATGCAACTCATGTCCGGCCGGGAACGGTGGGTCCCGCCCCTGGCCGATGTTCACCGGTTCCGAGTGGGTGTTCTGGCGCAACGCCATCGCGCCCACGTCCGACGTACGGCAGGAAGGGGGAAGGTCCGATGGCCGAGGAGCAGCAGACGACCACCGACGCGGCGCGAGCGCGGCCGACGACACGACCGCTGACCGGTGACGAGTACGTGGAGAGCCTGCGTGACAGCCGCGAGATCTATGTCTATGGGGACCGGGTCAAGGACGTCACAACCCATCCGGCGTTCCGAAATCCAGTCCGGATGACGGCGCGGCTGTACGACGCGTTACACGACCCGACAACTCGCGGCGTCCTGACCGGACCAACCGACAGCGGCGGCGACGGTTACACCCACCGGTTCTTCACGACCCCGCACAGCGTCGAGGATCTCGTCGCCGACCAGCGGGCGATCGCGGCATGGGCCCGGATGAGCTACGGCTGGATGGGCCGCAGCCCCGACTACAAGGCATCCTTCCTCGGCACGCTGGGCGCGAACGCCGACTTCTACGAACCCTTCGCCGACAACGCCCGGCGGTGGTACAGGGAGTCGCAGGAGAAGGTCCTCTACTGGAACCACGCGATCGTGCACCCGCCGGTGGACCGCAGCCTCCCGCCGGACGAGGTCGCTGACGTCTTCGTACACGCGGAGAAGGAGACCGACGCCGGCCTGGTCGTCAGCGGGGCGAAGGTGGTGGCCACCGGCTCGGCGCTGACCCATCACAACTTCATCGCCCACTACGGCCTGCCGATCAAGAAGCGCCAGTTCGCCCTGGTCGCCACCGTTCCCATGGACGCGCCGGGGATGAAGCTGATCTGCCGTCCCTCCTACACCGCCACAGCCGCGGTGATGGGCAGCCCCTTCGACTATCCGCTCTCCTCCCGGATGGACGAGAACGACACCATCCTGATACTGGACAAGGTACTCATCCCCTGGGAGAACATCTTCATCTATGGCCAGACGGAGAAGGTCCGGCTCTTCACCGGGCAGTCGGGATTCATCGAGCGATTCACCTTCCACGGTTGTACGCGACTGGCTGTGAAACTGGAGTTCATCGCCGGTCTGTTGGCCAAGGCGCTGGACATCACCGGAACCAGGGACTTCCGCGGGGTCCAGAGCCGGCTCGGCGAAGTACTTGCCTGGCGCAACCTGTTCTGGGCACTGTCCGACGCGGCGGCACGCAACCCGGTCGAGTGGAGGAACGGCGCGCTGCTCCCCAACCCCGAGTACGGTCTGGCCTACCGATGGTTCATGCAGGTTGGTTACCCGAGGGTTCGGGAAATCGTCATGCAGGACGTCGCCAGTGGGCTGGTCTACGTCAACTCCAGCGCGGAGGATTTCAAGAACCCCGACATCCGGCCCTACCTCGACCGGTACGCCCGCGGC
>DATCXL010000059.1:0-6104 GCA_036565825.1 Mycobacteriales bacterium | reverse complement strand
TGCCCCCGAGCCGGACACCGCCCGCCCCGACACCACCGTTTCGGGCCACGGCCCGCTCACCGGTGTGCTGGTCGTCGACCTGAGTCGGGCACTGGCCGGACCCCACGCCGCGATGATGCTGGGCGACCTTGGCGCCAGGGTGATCAAGGTGGAGGCCCCCGGCCGGGGCGACGACTCACGCGGCTGGGGCCCACCGTTCGTCGGACCGCCCGACGCACCGGAATCGACCTACTTCTTCTCGGCCAACCGCAACAAGGAGTCGGTGACCGCGGACCTGAAGACCGACGCGGGCCGGACACTGCTGGCAGACCTGGTCGGCCAGGCCGACGTGCTGGTGGAGAACTTCCGGCCCGGCGTCATGGACCGACTGGGCTTCTCCACCGAACGCCTGCACGAACTCAACCCGCGCCTGGTGATCCTGTCCATCAGCGGATTCGGCCACACCGGGCCGGAGGGAAACCGGCCGGGCTACGACCAGATCGCCCAGGGCGAGGCCGGTCTGATGAGCCTTACCGGCCCGCCGGACCAACCCACCAGGGTGGGCGTCCCGATCGCCGACCTGCTCGCCGGGATGTACGGCGCTTACGGGGTGGTCGCCGCCCTACACGAACGGCACACCACCGGGCGCGGACGGGTCGTGCGCACCTCGCTGTTGTCAGCCGTGGTCGGCGTGCACGCCTTCCAGGGCACCAGGTACACGGTGGCTGGCGAGGTGCCGCGGGCCGAGGGAAACCACCATCCGCAGATCGCTCCGTACGGCACGTTCCGTTGCGCCGACGGGGTGATCCAACTCGCCGTGGGCAGCCAGGGTCTGTGGCGGGCGTTCGCCGGTGTGGTGGGCATCGATCCGGACGAACCGCGCTTTGCCACGAATGCCGACCGGGTTGCCCACCGCGACGAACTCGTGGCCGCCGTGGAACGGGAACTCGCGCACGCACCGATGGCAACGTGGATGGCCAAGATCTCGACGGCCGGCGTACCGGTCGGCGAGATCCGCACCCTGGACCGGGTCTACGAGTGGGAGCAGACCCGCGCGCAGGGCCTGTTGGTCGAGGTCGACCATCCCACCTGCGGGCCGATCCGACTGCCCGGTCCCCCGCTGCGCTTCGACGACCTGCCCTACTCCGGTGGCCGCGAACGTCATCTGCCACCGCCACTACTGGGCCAGCACGACAGCTCCGTCCGAGCCTGGCTGGCCGAGGTCAGCCGAACCGGCCGGTGATGTAGTCCTCGGTACGGCGTTCGCGTGGGTTGCTGAAGATCTTCTCGGTCGAGTCGACCTCGACCAGTCGACCCGGTTCGCCAGCCGCGAGCAGGGTGAAGAAGGCGGTCCGGTCACTCACCCGGGCGGCCTGCTGCATGTTGTGGGTGACGATCACGATCGTGTAGTCGTCCTTGAGTTGGGTGACCAGATCCTCGATGGCCAGCGTGGAGATCGGGTCCAGCGCCGAGGCCGGTTCGTCCATCAACAACACCTGTGGCTCGACCGCGATGGCCCGGGCGATGCACAGTCGCTGCTGCTGACCACCGGACAGGCTCGACCCGGACCGCCCCAGCCGGTCCTTCACCTCGTGCCACAGGTTGGCGGCCCGCAGCGACCGTTCCACCGCACCGTCGAGCACCGTTCGGGACCGCACCCCGTTGAACCTCAGCCCGGCCGCGACGTTGTCGTAGACCGACATGGTGGGGAACGGGTTGGGCCGCTGGAACACCATCCCGATGGTGCGTCGCACCGCCACCGGATCCACCCCCGGGGCGTAGATGTCGTCGTCGTCGAGCAGTACCCGACCACTGACCCGGGCTCCGGCGACCATCTCGTGCATCCTGTTGAGACTGCGCAGCACGGTGGACTTCCCACAGCCGGACGGCCCGATGAACGCGGTGACCGACTTCGGCTCGATGGTCAGTGACACGTCGGCCACCGCGTGGAAGTCGCCGTAGTGGCAGTTCACATTGTCCAGTTCGATGCGCCGGGCCATGGCCGGACCCCTCTCGGTCTCTCAGCGCCGGCGTGCGGCCGAGCGCCACACGACCAGACGGGCGAACAGGTTGAGCAACATCACGATCAGGATCAGCGTCAGCGCCCCGGCCCAGGCCCGGTCGATCGACGTCTGGGTGGGCAGCCCGGCCTGCGCGAACACGAACTGCGGCAGCCCCTCCTGCGGCCCGTTGAACGGGTCGTTGTTGATGGCCGGGTTTCCGAACACGGTCAGCAGCAGCGGCGCGGTCTCCCCGGTGACCCGCGCGATCGCCAACATCACTCCGGTGGTGATACCCGACAGTGCGGTGGGCAACACGATCGAGACGATGGTCCGCCACCGGGTGATACCCAACGCCAGGCTGGCCTCCCGCAACGAGTCGGGGACCAACCGGAGAATCTCCTCGGTGGAACGCACCACCACCGGCACCATCAGGATGGTCAACGACAACGCCCCGGCGAATCCGGACGGACCGTGGCCCATGCTCAGGATCCACAGCGAGTACACGAACAGACCGGCCACGATGGACGGCAGGCCGGTGGCGACGTCCACGGTGGTACTGACCACCCGACCGAACCGGCCGCCATGCGCGTACTCGACCAGGTAGATCGACACGAGCAGACCGAAGGGCACCGAGATCGCAGAGGCGATGCCGACCTGTTCCAGGGTTCCGATGATCGCGTGGTAGGCGCCGCCACCGGAGTCACCGTCGGCGACGCCGAACATGGAGTGGGTCAGGAAGGTGACATCCAGCCGTCGGATGCCCTTGGCCACGGTGAACCCGAGCACCGCCACCAACGCCAGCACCGCCATCGCCAGCGCGGTCATGGCCAGGGTCGCGGCCAGCCGGTCCCGGGCGGCGCGGCCACCCTCGACCACCGTCGACAGCATGGTCTGCGCGAACACGTAGCAGGCGCAGGTGCTGACCAGGTAGTCGACCCTGCCCTGCAACGGGGTCAACGCGAACAGGGTGAGCACCACCAGCCCACACCCGACAGCGGTCGCCGGCAGCGACCAACGGGGCAGCCTACGACGCCGGAGCCGCAGGTCACCGCCCGCGCCACCCGCGCCACCGGCCGCGGCGGCTGTCAACACGCTCATCCTGCTGCCGCCCGGAACTCGCTGCGGCGGCGGATGACCGCGCGGGCCGCCAGATTGACCACCAGGGTGATCGCGAACAGCACCAGCCCGGAGGCGATCAACGCCCCGCGACCGGTCGTACCGGCGTCACCGAAGGTGTTCGCGATGTTCGCCGCGATGGTGTTACCGGCCGGGGAGAGGATCCGCGCGGTGATCTCGTAGTTGGCCGACAGCACCAGGGCGACCGCGATGGTCTCACCCAGGGCCCGACCGAACCCGAGCACAAGCGCGCCGATGATGCCGGGCCGACCGTAGGGCAGCACCGCGGTGCGGATCATCTCCCACCTGGTGGCGCCCAGCGCGATCGCGGCCTCCTTGTGGTCCTGTGGGACCTTGTCCAGTACCTCGCGGGTGATCGCCGCGATGATCGGCAGGATCATGATGGCCAACACCACCGAGGCGGTGAAGATGGACTTCCCGAAGACACCGTCCGAGGCGAAGATCGGTATCCAGCCGAAGTAGTCCGACAGCCACCGACTCAACGGGACCATCGCCGGCACCAGGTAGATCAGTCCCCACAGTCCGTACACGACACTGGGGATGGCGGCGAGCAGGTCGACCAGGAAGCCGACCGGTCCGGCCAACCGGCGCGGTATGTACTGGGTGAGCGCGAGTGCCACCCCCACCGCGACAGGCACCGCGAGCACCGAGGCGAGCACCGAGGAGACCAGGGTGCCGTAGACGAGTGCGGCGATACCGAAGACTGGAGGGCTCTCGTCGGGAAACCAGGTCCGGTTCAGCAGGAAGTTCCGGCTGTCCTGGGAGATCGCGGGGATCGCCTTGTCCAACAGGAACAGTGCTATCGCGACAAGCAGGGTGACCAGTAGCACCGCACTGGTCCGGGAGGTACCCCGAAACAGCCGGTCACCGAGTCGCTGCGGGCTCCCGCGCCGGCTTGGACCAGCCCGTCGGGGTGGGGCCGAACCGCCCAACGCCGACCTGACCTGTCCGGCCGACCCGACCTGTCCGACCGAGCCGGCCGACCCAACGGGCCCGACGGACCCGACCTGCTCAACGGGGACGGGTTCCTGGCTGTCCACAGGCCTCCTTCGCTGCCACACTCGCGCCCGGCCCGGGATCGTCTGACCGGGCGGGAACCTGTGTCGGTGACCGACGCTCAGCCGATCTTCTCGACCGCCGCCTGCACCTTCTGCCGAAGTTCGTCGGGGAGCGAGACATAGCCGTTCTGTGCCAGCACATCCTGGCCGCTGCCGGCGAGGTAGCCGAAGAAGCCCTTCAGCAGTGCGGCCCTGTCGGGATCGTTGCCCTTCTGGCAGACGATCTCGTAGGTGACCAGCACGTTCGGGTAGGCGGCCGGGTCGGTGTTGGCGTAGTCGAACCGGAGCACCAGGTCGTCCCCGGAGCCAGCCACGGTGGCCTTGGACAGGAAGTTCCTCACGTTGGCTTCGGTGAGTTCCACGAACTGCCCCTGGGAGTTACCCACCTTGGCGTGGGAGATGGCGTTCTCGGTGGCGTAGGACAGTTCCATGTATCCGATGGCGCCAGGGGTCGACTTCACTCCCTGTGCGACACCCGCGGTGCCCTTGGAGCCCTGCCCACCTGGAGCCGCCCAGCTCTTGCCGTGGCCGAAGGTCCACGCGCTCCCGGCGTCGTTCTCCAGGTAGTTGGTGAAGTTGAAGGTGGTGCCCGAACCGTCGGACCGGTGGAAGCTCTGGATACCCAGCGAGGGCAGCTTGACGCCCGGGTTGTCCCTGCTGATCGCCGGGTCGTTCCACTTCGTGATCTTGCTGGCGAAGATGTTGGCGATCGTGTCCGCGGACAGGTTCAGGCTGTCGACCCCGGGCAGGTTGTAACCAACCGCGATCGGGCCGGCCACCATGGGCAGGTCGATCGCCTGGTTACCGGCGCCGCATCGGGCATCCGCCTGGGACTTCTGCTCGGCGGTCAGCGGGAAGTCCGAACCGGCGAAGTCGGTGACCCCGTTGGTGAAGTCGGTGACCCCCTTGCCCGACCCGCCACCGCCGTAGTTGAGTCGAGCCTCGGTGCAGAATCGCTGGTAGTCCTTCGTCCACTCCGACATCGCGTTGGCCTGCGCGGTGGATCCGGACGCGGTCAGTGACCCGGATCCGCACGCCACGTCGGTGGGTCGGGCGGTCGACGAGGCACCATCGGACGCACCGGCGTTGTTGTCGGTACCGCATCCGGCCAGGGCCAGCATGACCACCAGCGCGGAGGCTGGTGCCACGGCACGGCGGATCCGCCTGATCGCGCTCGTGTCCCTCCCGATGCCGCGGTTGCTCGTGGTTGCCGTGGTGGCGGTTTCCCGGCGCGCATCCGCAGCGGGGCCAGGAACGGAGTGGGTGTTCCGTCCTCTCACTCTTTTCAGCACGTGACCGACGGTAGGAGTCAGCGGCGACGCCAAAGCACCGGCTGGGTGAACGAAAGATGAACGCACACGGACAACACACCCAGTTCTTTGGCCACACACCGTAACCACCCAGCGACAACCCCGCACCGTCCCAACCCGCCCCACCGGCCGGGGTTTTCGCGCGAAAACCCCCCGGCCCCAACACCGTCTGGCCGGGGGTCTTCGCGTGAAAACATCCGCACGAGACGGCCCAGGGGCGCCAGAGACAAGACCCCCGGGGTTCACCCGAACGAAGGGGCTACCCGGGCAGCAGTACGGCGGCGCCGCGGACACGGTCGGCTGCCAGGTCGGCCAGCGCCTGGTCGGCCGCGTCAAGCGGGTATTCGGTGGTGGTCACCTGTAGCCGATGGCCGGCGGCGAAGGCGAGGAAGTCCCGGCCGTCCTGGCGGGTGTTGGAGGTGACGCTGCGCAGCGTCCGCTCGTAGAACAGGTGCCGGTGGTAGTTCAGCGGGGGGATGTCGGTCAGGTGGATGCCCGCGATGGCCAACGTGCCACCACGGTCAAGTGCCGCCAGACCCACCGGCACCAGGTTCCCCACCGGGGCGAACAGGATCGCCGCGTCCAACGGTTCGGGCGGCGTCGCGAAGGCCTCCCCG
>DATCXL010000580.1:0-4462 GCA_036565825.1 Mycobacteriales bacterium | reverse complement strand
GCAGGAAGTGGGTCTTCGCCCCGCGCAGCCGCGTGGTCAGGAACACCAGGTCCGGGTCCACCGCGAAGTGCACCAGGGCCCGCCTGGCGAACAGCAGTTCCTTCGGGTCGCGGTCGGTGCGGTACTGGTGTTTGGCGTTCTCCACGGTCTGCCCGGTGAGCGGGTTCTTCAGTTCCGCGGTGGCCACCGGGATGCCGTTGACGAACAGCACCAGGTCCAGTTCCCTGCCAGGCTCGGTGGTGGAGTAGGCCAACTGCCGGGTGACCGACAACCGGTTGGCCCGGTACTCGACCAGGGCGTCCTCGGCCACGGTGTGCGCGGGTCGGAAGTAGGCGAGGTGGATGCGCACACCCCGGTCCTTCACCCCGTTGCGCAGCACGTCCAGGGCGCCACGGGTGTCGATCTCCCGGGCCAGGAACCGGGCGAACTCCCGCTGCGCCAGGTCCTGGTCGCCACCGGAGTAGGCGATCAACGTCTCCCAGGTGTCGGCCTGGGTGCGGCCGACGAACTCGAACAGGTGCGCGGTGTCCAACGCCAGTTCGCGGTCGTAGTGGTCCTGTTGCCCGGCCAACCACCCGGCCCCCAGCATCGAGGCGACGATCGTCTCCTCGAACGCCTCCTCGGTATGCCCCCGAACACTCACCCGGCCACCCCCCGAGCCGTCGTCACATCAATCTGCCCGGTCACCGCCGCCGTGATCAACGCCTGCCGGCGCTCGATCAGTAGCTCTTCCTGACGAAGCAATCTGGCCGACAAACCGTCGAACCTCTCCACTGCCTCGTCAAGGAGCCTCACTCTCCGCTCCTGTTCTGCTAGCGGTACGCGCGGAATAGGCATCAGTTTCATCGCGCCAACGTTGAAGTGAGACTGAATACTGCCGACCGAATACTCGGCTACATGTCGCTTCGCATAGTCGGAATTGAGAACATATTCGGCATATCGCGAATTCAG
Organism: Mycobacteriales bacterium; assembly: GCA_036565825.1. GTDB lineage: Bacteria > Actinomycetota > Actinomycetes > Mycobacteriales > DASULA01 > DASULA01. The sequence continues at coordinate 3,511 of DATCXL010000580.1, read as the reverse complement.
CGCATCGACAGGACGAACAACAACCAAGTCGATACAGTTTGTCCCCGCGAATTCTGCTGGAATCGCTGCGGTCACCCCTGCCTGCCCGGTACGGACAACGACCAAGTCACCTTCGCGTAGCTGGGACTTGCGATGCAACGCATGGCCCTCGCGGCTGATCTGGACCAAATCATCCTTCACGATTCGGCCAGGCCCAATGTTTACTCCGCGGAGCGCGGGGATTCCGTCAGCATCTACATACCAGGCGGCGGGAGTCACGACAATACCGACCGTAATTTCCTTGGCCAAATACTTAAGCGGTACGAAGTCCTGAGACGAGCCCGCACGCGACAGACCGAGGATCTGCTCGACTACGCGCTCGCGCTTGAGGAGCAGCAAGGTGCTCATGTTGGCGCGAAGCCGGAGCAGGCTATCAATCTGGGCCGTCTCGGCGTCGAGGAAGTCGGCGATGCGGCGCTGCTCCTCCAGAGGAGGAATATCGATCCGCAGAGACCGCACCCGTTCAGCACTCAGATGATAGATGTTGGCGCCGGTCGCCAAAGATGCGAACAAGCCCGATCCGAACGCAGACCGCGCCCACCATCCAAGAAACCTGCCGTCAGTGACACCTGATCGGGGCCGCATACGCAACAAGGTGTTCTGGAAACAGACCGTCCCATCAATCTCACCATGCCAGACAGCGGAAGCCCCAACGCTCGCGAGGCTACCGCTTCCCTCAGTGACCAGCACGTCCCCGCGGCGCAGTGCGAAGGTCCTCTGTTCATCAGGCGTGAAGTTCATGGACATCACGTCGTTGAGGTCAAGTTCACCATCCTTGACATTCGCCGCGCGAAGGTATCGAACCATATGATCGCCCTGAGCATGTTGCGGTGCCCGTTGGCGTCCAAGAACAACCTCGGCGATCCCACGCACAGATATATCTTTGATCCAGATCACCTCGTCACCTCGCCCAGCAGCGTCTGGATCTCGGACTCCAGGGTCTTCAGCTCGGCGTCGATCTCGGCCAGGGGGCGGGGTGGGGTGTAGACGTAGAAGTGGCGGGTGAAGGGGATCTCGTAGCCGATTCTGGTCTTGTCGTGGTCGATCCAGGCGTCCGGGACGTGCGGGAGGACCTCGCGCTTCAGGTACTCCTCGGTGTCCTCGCCGAGCGGGACGTTCTCGTTGTCGCGGAGTTCCGGGTCGGGTTCTGGCTGGCCCTTCTTCATCTGGACCTCACCCTCGGGGTCGCGCACCGACACGGCCGCCCACACCGCCTTGTCCACGGCCGAAGGCGGCTTGTCCACCCCACCGGCGGCGTAGGCGGCCCGCAGTTGGGCGGCGAATGCGGCCTTGGTGGGGGTCGACGGTTGCCCGACCAGGGTGCGCAGCGCGGCCAGCAGGTGGTCCCGGGCCTCGTACTTTGCCGTGGTCTTCCCGGCCCTGAGCGTGGCGTCCAGTTCGGTCAGGGCCTCGTCGGTGACCTCGAACCGCAGCCGCAGCGGGCGTTCCACGGTGATCCGCTGGTAGCCGAAGTCGCTGTTGGCGAACACCTTCACCCGGCCGTGGTGCTCGTGCTCGGGGTCGTCGGCGATGGTCAGCGCGTCGGCGTAGATCCGCATGACCTCGTCGATCTGCTCGGCGGTGATGTACTTGCGCTTGTCCCCCAGGGACTTGCGCATCTTGGCCCAGTAGTCCCGGGCGTCGAGCAGGATCACCTTCCCCCGGTGCGCGGCATCCTTGCGGTTGGTCAGGATCCAGAAGTACGTGGAGATGCCGGTGTTGTAGAAGAGCTGGTCGGGCAGCGCGACGATCGCCTCCAGCCAGTCGTTCTCCAGGATCCACCGGCGGATCTCCGACTCGCCCGACCCGGCCGCGCCGGTGAACAGCGGCGACCCGTTGAACACGATCGCCAGCCGGCTGCCACCGTCGGCGACCGGCTTGCACTTGAACAGCATGTGTTGCAGGAAGAGCAGCGACCCGTCGTTGATCCGGGGCAGGCCGGCGCCGAACCGGCCGCTCATCCCCAGGTTCTCGTGCTCGACCCTGATCTCGTCGGCGGCCTTCTTCCAGTCCACCCCGAACGGTGGATTGGACAGCATGTAGTCGAACTTCTCGTAGCGCAGCGGGTCGTCGGTGAAGGAGTTCCCGAGCTTGATGTTGTCCGCCGACTGGTTCTTGATCATCATGTCGGACCGGCAGATCGCCCAGGACTCCGGGTTGAGCTCCTGACCGAACACGAACACGTCGGCCACCGTGTTGTGCTCCCGGATGAAGTCCTCGGCGGCGGTCAGCATCCCGCCGGTGCCGCAGGCCGGGTCGTAGACCTTCCGGGAGGTGCCGGGCACCTTCAGATCAGCCAGGTCGGGGGCGATGAGCAGCCCGGCCATCAGCCGGATCACCTCGCGCGGGGTGAAGTGCTCCCCGGCGGTCTCGTTGGAGTCCTCGGCGAACTTCCGGATCAGTTCCTCGAAGACGTAGCCCATCTCGTGGTTGGACACCGCGTTCGGGTGCAGGTTCACGTCGGCGAAGGCCGACACCACCAGGTGCAGCAGTTTCGCCTCGGCCAGGTAGGCCACCTGGTCGGCGAACTTGAACCGGTCGAACACCTCCCGGGCGTTGTCGGAGAACCTGCTCACGTAGTGCATCAGGTTCTTCGCCGAGTCCTCCGGGGCGGCGGCGATCGACGCGAGGGTGTGTTCGCTGACGTTGTAGAAACTGTGCCCGGACTGGCGGACCAGGAACGGTTCCGGGTTGACGCTCTTGCCGGCCCAGCGGGCCTTCTCCTGGATCACCGCCTGCCGGGTCGGGGCCAGCACGCACTCCAGTCGGCGTAGTGCGGTGAACGGCAGGATCACCTTGCCGTAGTCGGCGCGTTTGTAGTCGCCGCGCAGCAGGTCGGCGACCTTCCAGATCAGACCCGCCAGGTTCTTCGGCGTGGTGTCACTCACCGATGTCCTCCCCCACCCGCCGGCTCGGCGGGACTACGTCATGTCCGTGTCCTGTGTACGCCCGACCGGGCCGGCCGGTCGATGGCTCCGTCACACGTCCGGTTGTAGTACGCCGCCGATCAGGCCCTGGGTCAGCGCCCGGGCCAGGTCCCGGCCCTGGTCGGCCACCTGGTCCACCGTGGCGTCGAACTCGGTGATCCGGGCGAACGCCTCGCCGTAGACGCGCTGCGCCTCGATAGGCAACACCGGAATCCGCAGCCGCCGCACGTCGATCCGCAGGGTGTCCGAGGTGGACGTTGCCACCCGGGCGGCCCGGCGGGCGTTCCGCACGCTGGCCAGCACCCCGGCCACGAACCTGGGGTCGAACGCCTGTGGGTCTACTCGCACCACGTGCACATGCCCACCGGCCAGCGCACCGACCTGTTCGTCGGTGGCGACCCGGGCCACCACCGCGCGGGAGACAGTCGGCACCAGCACGTCACCGGGCCGGATCCGGTGGTCGGCGCCCGCCCCGGCGGTCGGGGCGGTGCCGGTGGGCGGTCCGCCGACGGTCACGTCGTGGCCGGTCAGCGCGGGTTCGGTGT
>DATCXL010000574.1:0-3379 GCA_036565825.1 Mycobacteriales bacterium | reverse complement strand
AGGGTCTCCACCGGTCTGGCCGAGGACCCGATCCAGCCGCTGGTGCTGCGTGCCCGACTGGGTGAGTGCGTGGTCATCCACTTCACCAACAACCTGGTGCACGGCGCGCGTGGCGGTGCCACGCCGACCGGGCAGGAACTGATGACCGACACCGCGGGAAACCCGGTCACGCCGTCGGTCTCGATCGACGCGCAGGGGCTCGCCTACGACGTCAACGACGGCGGCAACTCGGTCGGCAACAACCCGACCAGCCGGATGACGCCGGCCGGTGGGACCAACACCTACCAGTTCTACCTCGACCCGCTGGCCGGGGAGGGTGCCAAGGTCTTCCACAGTGGCGGCGACTCCCGTGAGCTCACCGCGCACGGTCTGTTCGGCTCGATCAACGCCGAACCGGCCGGGTCGAACTGGTTCGACACCGAGACCGGTACCAACCACACCAGCGACTCCAACTGGAACAGCTGGCAGGCGATGATCCAGCCGCCCAGCGGTCCGTCGTTCCGTGAGTTCACCATCATGTACCACGAGGTCGGGGACGAGAACTACAACGTCCGCCGTCCGGTCAACGACCCGCTGGTGCCGCCGTCGCCCACCGGCGACCACCTGGGTGCACCGGGACCGATGGTGGACTCCGGTATCCCCAGCGACACCAACAAGGATCCCGGCAGTAGCGACGCCTACCGTCCGGGCAGCAGGGCGATCAACTACCGCAGCGAGCCGTTCTGGCGTCGGATGCAGTGGGTGGACAACATCGCCCACCCGACCGTCACCGGTCCGGACCTGCCGACCCTGGTGAAGGACAAGAAGGGGCTGGGGGACTCCACCTACACCTTCGGCGACCCAGCCACCCCGATTCCGCAGTCCTACCTGGGTGAGCCGACCAAGACCCGGCTGATGCACCCGGGTTCGGAGCAGTTGCACGTGCACCACCTGCACGGTGGCGGTGACCGGTGGCCGGCCAACCCACGGGCCATCGACCCGGGTGCGTTCGCGACCGGGCTGAAGAAGGACAACTTCCTGCCGCAGGACACCATCCAGCTCGACTCGCAGACCGTGGGTCCCGACGAGTCGTACAACCTGGAACACGCCTGCGGTGCCGGTGGTTGCCAACAGGGCGCCGGTGACTTCCTGTATCACTGCCACATCGCCCAGCACTACATCGCCGGCATGTGGAGTTTCTGGCGGGTGTTCGACACCAGACAACCCAACGTGGCTCCGTTGCCCGGCGCCAGCGCACCGGCAGCCGGGGTCACCTCCGACAAGCTGGTCGGCAGGACGTTCGAGGGTAAGACGATCGTGTTGTCCAGTCCCGGACCTGGCCAGATCACCCTGAAGGACTGGGTGGAGGGTCAGCTCCCGCCGCAGGGTCAGCGCACCGGCGGGGTCGATCCGGCCCGTCCCGGTGACGACGACGCGACGGTGTGGGACTGGGCGGTCGGCGGCACGCCGAGTGCTCCGGTCTACCTCACCGAGCCGGAGGACACCCTCAGTTGGGCCAACTACACCCCACCCCACCCCGGTACCCGTGACCCGATCATGTTCGACCCGGGTAACGGTCGGTACGCCTGGCCACTGACCCAGCCGCACCTGGCCGACCGGCCGCCGTTCTCGGCGAACGGACACGGCGGCGCTCCGTGGCTGGGTAACACCGCGTCGACCGCCCGGCCGGACGGGCTGTGCCCGGCCGGTGCGCCGACCAACCACTTCAACGTCGTCGCGATCAACGTCGCGGTCCAGGAAACCCCGAAGGAAACTGACCCCAACGGTCGGTTCTTCGTCCTGGCCGAGGACAAGGCGGCAGTAGAGAACGGCACCAGGGCAGCCGAGCCGTTGGCCATCCGGTCCAACGTCGGCGACTGTGACGAGGTGACGCTGACCAGCGAGCTGGACCCCACCCAGCAGTCCAGGGTCAACATGCACACCCACTTCGTCCAGTTCGATCCGCAGGCATCCGACGGTGTCATCACCGGCGCGTCCTACGAGCAGTCGGTGGGCAACGACGCGGGCATCGGTAACACCACGCTGACCGCCGACGTGGCGGCCGGTGCGACCACGCTTCCGGTGGCCGGCACCGACTTCCTGCGCACCCACCTCGGCATCTCGGTCGCGGTCGGCGAGGGTCGGTCGGACATCGAGATCCGCAAGGTCACGGCGTTCGACCCGACCGCCAACACGGTCACCCTCGACACACCGCTGACCAACGCGCACACCGCGGGTGAGCCGACCGGTACCGAGTTCGTGCAGTACCGGTGGTACGACGACGTGGACTCGGGCACCGTGTTCTGGCACGACCACGTCGACGGCATCACCTCGTGGGCGCACGGACTGTTCGGCGCGCACATCATCGAGCCGGCCGGCTCGGTGTACCTCGACCCGACCGACCACTCCAAGCAGGTTCGTAGTGGTACCCAGGTCGACATCGTGAACAGCGGCTCGGTCGGTTTCGGTGAGCAGGGCAGCTTCCGCGAGTTCATGCTCTTCCTGAGCAACGGCAGGCGGGGCAGACCCGAACTGAACGGGCCGCCAGCGGGGTCGCACCAGCAGTCCCTGGTGCCGCTCGACTTCGGCCAGGAGTGCGAAGAGGGCAACATCAACATGAGGGCCGAGCCGATCGGCGAACGGGTGCCGCGCGCGGACACCGTCGACGACCGAACCTCGCCCACCGGTACCGCCTGGGACGGTGGAACCTGTCGGAACGACTACCTGGCCCCGGCCACCGGCGCCCTCAGGTCGACCCCGCAGAGCATCTCCACCACCGACCCGTACGTGTTCTCCTCGGTCAGGTACGGCGACCCGAAGACGCCACTGCTGCGCGCCTACGCCGGCGACCCGGTCGTGATCCGCACGATCGGCACCAACGAGCGGGTGGAGGCACTGAAGATCCAGGGCCACCGGTTCCGTCGGGAGAGGTTCAACGGCGACGGTGAGCTGGAGGACGCCGGCACCACCGGCATCTCCGAGCGGTTCGACTACGTCCTGGACGGCGGCGCCGGCGGGCCGAAGCACATGCCCGGGGACTACCTCTACTACAGCACGCGCAACTTCGCGTTCGACAGTGGAGCCTGGGGCATCTTCCGGGTGTTCGACAGGCGTCAGTCCAGCCTGGAACCGCTGCCCGACCGGACCGCGCCACCGTCCGGCCAGGGTTTCCCGCGGCAGACCTTCACCGGAGCCAACCCGGCCCCGCCAGGAGCCGGTGACTCGACGGCGACCCCGTGTCCGTCGAACGCGCCGAACCGGGCGTACGACGTGTCGATCTTCAACGTGACACAGCAGTCCGCCCCGGCCAACGCGGTCGGTCCGCTGCCCGCCGACGACACCGGTGGTGTCATCTACGCGTTGACCTCCAACGTGGCGGGGATAAAGGCAGGCACCAAGC
>DATCXL010000562.1:0-2200 GCA_036565825.1 Mycobacteriales bacterium | reverse complement strand
GAGCAGTTCGGCGGTGGCCGCCGCGACCGTGTCGACCGCGCGGTCGAACGCCTCGGCGTTGGCTCGACTCGGCGTGCGGAACCCGCTGATCTTGCGCACGTACTGGAGCGCGGCCGCCCGGATCTCGTCCTCACCCGGCTCAGCCACGAACGGCGGTCGCAGTGTCTTGATACTCCGGCACATGCCCCCACGGTATCCCGCCCCCGCACCTGCGCGGGATACCGGACATTTCGTGGCGAACCATGCCCCGACCAATCCACCTCAGCGTGGTTCCAGACCTCATGAATCAGTGGGGAGTCGGCTTCCGTCGACGTGGATAGTGTGGCGCGGTGAGTTTGGTGGGTGCGGAGGGGCTGTCGTTGGGGGAGGCGCGGCGGGTCGCCGTTGGGGCCGGTGGACTGACCACCGGATTCGGTGACGTGACCACCGCCCTGGAACGGTTGGCGGTCGTACAACTCGACGCCATCAACGCGGTGGCTCGCGCGCACCAGTTGACCCTGGCGGCCAGGGTGACCGGGTTGACTGCCATGGCGGTGGACGAGGTGTTGTGGGGGCGCCCAGACCGGTCGGTGGCGTTCGAGTACCCGGCACACGCCGCCGCGCTGGTACCGATCACCGACTGGCCGCTGTGGGCGTTCCGGATGCGCCGCACCCGGACTGCTGAGCTCGACTGGCGCCCGGAGCCGACGGTGCGGGCACGGCTGGTCGCCGCGATCACCGACCAGGGCCCGCTCACCATGCGGCAGCTACGCGGCCAGGACCGGGCCGGCAACGGCTGGGACTGGGGTCCCACCAAGACGGCCGTCGAGTACCTGGTTTGGAGCGGCGAACTCGCCTGTGTGAGACGCCAGGGATGGCATCGGGTCTTCGACCTGCCGGAGCGCGTCATCCCCAGCCACCTGCTGGACCAGAACGTTGACGACCACACCTGTCTGGTACGTCTGCTCACCAGGGCCGGACGTGCCCTGGGCGTCGCCACCGTCGACGACCTCGCCGACTATCCGCGGATCGGAAAAGACCGGGTGCTGGCCACTGTCGGGGACACCCCGCTGCGGCCGGTCCACGTCCGGGGCTGGAAACAGCAGACCTGGGCACACCCCGACGCACTGTCCATGCTGGACAGTGCACCGCCGACCCGGGCCCGCTTTGTCGGACCGTTCGACAACCTGGTCTGGTACCGGCGACGGATCGGGCGGCTGTTCGACTTCAACCACGTGCTGGAGGCGTACAAGCCGGCGGCGAGGCGGCAGTACGGGTACTACGCGCTGCCGTTGCTCGTCGGTACCCGCCTGGTCGGCCGCTGTGACATGGCGGTCGAGGGTGACACCCTGCGCGTCCTGGCGCTGTCGGTCGACCCCGCACACGACGTGCCAGCACCGCGCCTGCGTGAGGCGTTTGCCGCACTGATGCGGGCCACCGCGACCACCCGGCTCACCGGAGTGGACGACTGAACGTGGTGGTGTGGGCGGGTGGGGATGCCACCCGCCGGCGAGATGGTCCTACGACACCGAGCCGGCGCCGACTGTGGCGCGGGTGAGTTCGGCCGGTGGCCGGGTCGGTGCGGCGATCGCATACCGCAGAGCCGGAATCGGTATCAGCACCGGAGACGGTTGCGGAGTCGGGGGCGGGTCCAGTGTCGGAGGCGAGTCTGGCACCGGTTGCGTGTCCACCGGGTAGACCGCGGCGGCCGGTGTCAGGACTGGTGTGGGTTCCGGGGCCGGGGGCGACATCAGGGTCGGAACGAGGGCGGCGACCGAGATCGGGCGGTCGCTGGCGGCGACGCGGTCGGGCCGGTGCCGACCGGCCGGGACACGGTGTCGGTAGGAACATTCGGCGCAGTGGCGGGCCCACCGGCGGCGGGCGAAGAACAGCACGAGCAGCGTGTAGACGGGTAGGGCTGCCAGCAGGGCGAAGTCCATTATCTCTCTTCCTGGTTTGGGTTCACGGCAGTCGACGTACTGTCCGGCGGATGCCCGTGACGTGTCGCGGGCGTCCGCCGGGAACGGCGGTGAGGTGTCACCGGTCCGGTCGTCGGTGACGGATGGACGGTGACCGGGGCGGCGGGATGAACGGGCTGTTCCGCCGGGTGGGGCTGTCGGTGGCCCGGCGTCTGGCCCGGCCGGCCAGCGGTTCGTGGTGCTCGACGTGGGCGCGCACCGGCGCGGGCGTCACCGGCCTGGTGCCGGGCTGGGTGCGGTTC
>DATCXL010000561.1:0-2240 GCA_036565825.1 Mycobacteriales bacterium | reverse complement strand
CCGACGCCGGGTGCCGCACTGCACCAGACCCGAGAACCGCACCCGGCCGGGCACCAGGCCGGTGACCCCCGCGCCGGTTCGCGCCCACGTCGAGCACCACGAAACGCTGGCCGACCCGTCGGTCGGCCGGGCCAGGCGCCGGGCCACCGACAGTCCCACCAGGCGGAACAGCCCGTTCATCCCTCCGCCCCGGTCACCGTCCACCCGGCACCGACGACCGGACCGGTGACACCCCAACGTCGTTCCCGGCGCGCCCGCGACACGTCACGGGCATCCGCCGGACAGCACATCACTGCCGTGAACCCGAACCAGGAAGAGAGATAATGGACTTCGCCCTGCTGGCAGCCCTACCCGTCTACACGCTGCTCGTGCTGTTCTTCGCCCGCCGCCGGTGGGCCCGCCACTGCGCCGAATGCTCCTACCGACACCGTGTCCCGGCCGGTCGGCACCGGCCCGACCGCGTCGCCGCCAGCGACCGCCCGATCTCGGTCGCCGCCCTCGTTCCGACCCTGATGTCGCCCCCGGCCCTGGGACCCACACCAGCCCTGACGCCGGCCGCCGCGGTCGACCCGGTGGAACCGCAACCTGTGCCGGACTCGCCTCCGACACTGGGCCCGCCCCCGACTCCGCAACCATCTCCGGTGCTGATACCGATTCCGGCTCTGCGGTATGCGATCGCCGCACCGACCCGGCCACCAGCCGAACTCACCCGCGCCACGGTCGGCGCCGGTTCGGTGTCGTAGGACCATCCCGCCGGCGGGTGGCCTCCCCACCCGCCCCACGCCACCACGTTCAGTCATCCACTCCGGTGAGCCGGGTGGTCGCGGTGGCCCGCATCAGTGCGGCAAACGCCTCACGCAGGAGCGCTGCTGGCACGTCGTGCCCTGGGTCGACCGACAACGCCAGGACGCGCAGGGTGTCACCCTCGACCGCCATGTCACAGCGGCCGACCAGGCGCGTGCCGACGAGCAGCGGCAGGGCGTAGTACCCGTACTGCCGCTTCGCCGCCGGCTTGTACGCCTCCAGCACATGGTCGAAGTCGAACAGCCGCCTGATCCGACGCCGGTACCAGACCAGGTTGTCGAACGGTCCGACAAAACAGGCCAGGGCCGCCCCCTACCGTCCAGCATGGACAGTGCATCGGGGTGTGCCCAGGTCTGCTGTTTCCAGCCCCGGACGTGGACCGGCCGCAGCGGGGTGTCCCCGACAGTGGCCAGCACCCGGTCCCTTCCGATCCGCAGATAGTCGGCGAGGTCGTCGACGGTGGCGACGCCCAGGGCACGTCGGGCCCTGGTGAGTAGGCGCACCAGGCAGGTGTGGTCGTCAACGTCCTGGTCCAGCAGGTGGCCGGGAATGACGCGCTCCGGCAGGTCGAAGACCCGATGCCATCCTTGGCGTCTCACGCAGGCGAGTTCGCCGCTCCAAACGAGGTACTCGACGGCGGTCTTGGTGGGACCCCAGTCCCAGCCGTTGCCTGCCCTGTCCTGGCCGCGTAGCTGCCGCATGGTCAGCGGGCCCTGGTCGGCGATCGCGGCGACTATTCGTGCTCGCGCCGTCGGCTCCGGGCGCCAGTCGATGTCGGCGGTCCGGGTGCGGCGCATCCGGAACCCCCACAGCGGCCAGTCGGTGATCGGTACCAGCGAGGCGGCGTGCGCCGGGTACTCGAACGCCACCGACCGGTCGGGCTCTCCCCACAGCGCCTCGTCCACCGCCGTGGTGGTCAACCCGGTCACCCTGGTCGCCAGGGTCAACTGGTGCGCGCGAGCCACCGCGTTGATGGCGTCGAGTTGCACGACCGTCAACCGTTCCAGGGCGGTGGTCACGTCACCGAATCCGGTGGTCAGTCCACCGGCCCCAACGGCGACCCGCCGCACCTCCCCCAGCGACAACCCCTCCGCAGCCGCCGAACTCACCGCGCCACACTATCCACGTCGACGGAGGCCGACTCCCCACTGATTCATGAGGTCTGGAACCACGCCAAGGTGGGTTGGTCCGGGTGGTTCGTAATGAAATGTCTGGTATCCTGCGCAGGTGCGGGGGCGGGATACCGTGGGGGCATGTGCCGGAGTATCAAGACACTGCGACCGCCGTTCGTGGTCGAGCCGGGTGAGGACGAGATCCGGGCGGCCGCGCTCCAGTACGTGCGCAAGATCAGCGGGTTCCGCACGCCGAGTCGAGCCAACGCCGAGGCGTTCGACCGCGCGGTCGACACGGTCGCGGCGGCCACCGCCGAACTGCTC
>DATCXL010000533.1:0-2741 GCA_036565825.1 Mycobacteriales bacterium | reverse complement strand
CAGGGTGGGCAGGGTGCGGCTGACGACGCGATCGCGGCCGCACAGGCCCGGGTGAAGCAGAACCCCAAGGACGTGGCCGCCCATCTCGATCTGGCCGAGCAGTACGTGGCCGCCAGACAACCGAACGAGGCGGCCATCGAGTATCTGGCGGTGACCCAGCTACAGCCCGACAACCCGGCGGCGAACACCGGCCTGGCACTCATCGCGTTCGAGGCCGGGCACGCCCCCGACGCGAAGAAGATGGTTGACAAGGTGCTGGCGGCCCAACCGAAGTACCCCGAGGCGCTCTATGCCAGGGGCCTGATCGAACTGATGGGAATGGGGCAGCCCGGTCCGGCCGAGCGAGACCTCAAGGCGTACCTGAGCACCGCGCCGTTCGGTTCACACAAGGCGACGGTGGAGACCCTGCTCGCCATGATCCCGACGGCGTCGAGTCGATGACCGTCCTGGACTGTGCCTCACTGACCGGCTGCCGGGCGTCACTGGAACTGCTCGAGCGGCTCACCTACACCCGCGACGAACTGGCCGCCCGGCTGCCCAGGCTGCGCGATGCCGCCGGAGTGAGCCAGCTCGCGGTGCTTTCCACCTGTCAGCGGACCGAGTTCTATGTGGCCTGGCCGGATGTGCCCGAGCCGGACCGGTTGGTCGCGGCGCTGGCCGCCGACCGGGATCTGCCCGTCGAGCAGGTACGCGCGGCGGTGACCTGGTGGCGTGGCGACGCCGGCGTGCGACACCTGTTCCGGGTGACCAGTGGCCTGGAGTCGTTCGTTCTCGGCGAGACGGAGGTCATCGGCCAGGTGCGGGCTGCCGCGCAGGTGGCGCGCACCGCCGGGGTCTGTGCGGGAGAACTGGACGCGTTACTGCGCGCCGCGGTCAGCGCGGCCCGTCGGGTGCACCGGGAGACGTCGTTCGTGCAGGCCGGTAGGTCGATCGGGTCGGCGGCCATCGACGCGGCCGCGGCGTGGTCGGCCGGGCAGTTCACACCGGGTCCGGGCGGCTCACCGGCCAGTGGGATGGTCGGCCGTCGGGTCCTGATGGTGGGCGCCGGTCAGATCGCCAACGCGGTGGTCGCCAGGGCCAACCAGCTAGGCGCCACCGTGACGGTATGTAACCGAACCCGGCGGCACGCGGAGCGGTTCGCCGCGGCCGGGGCGACGGTGGTGGACCTGACCGAGCTGGACCGCTGTCTGGCCGAGGCCGACGTGGCCGTGTTGGGCACCGCCGCGCCACACCCGCTGGTGGACCCGGTCGTGTTGGAGCGAACCCGGGCACTGGCCCAGTCGCTGGCCCAGCCGCAGACCCAGACCAGGGGCCAGACCCAGGGTCAGATCCGGGGTCCGGGCGGCCAACGTTCACCACTGCTGCTGGTCGACCTGTCGGTCCCCCGCAACGTGGATCCGGCGGTGCGCGGGTTGGCCGGCGTGGAACTGGTCGACCTGGCCGACCTGCGTGCCGCCGGATCGGATGACGCGGCCACCCTGGCCGCTGACGTCGCGCTGGCCGAGGACATCCTCGAAGAGGAGTTGGGCCGCTTCGGCCGTTGGTTCCGGGCCCGTTCGGCGGCATCGGTGGTGCGCAGGCTGCGGGCCCAGGCCGACGACGTGGGCCGGCAGGAGTTCGACCGGGTGGCCACCAGGCTGCCCGTCGAGGCTCGGGCGTTGTTGGAACTGGCGGTGCACCGGACCGTCCACCGGCTGGTACATGCGCCCACCAGGGCGCTGCTGGATGCGGCGGCCACCGGAGACGGGGACCTGGTGGAGGCGCTGGCCCGCGCGCTCAGCCCGCGTGCCGAGGGTGGGTCAGGCGCTGACGATCCGCGCGCAGCAGACTCCGCCGTCGGTGTCGCCCGACGCAGCGCGTAGCCCGGTCAGCCCGGCGCCGGAGAGCAGTCCGCCGATCAGCGCGCTGTTCATCCGGCAGACCAGCTCGCGGTGCGACTCGGCCAGCTCGGCGAAGATGCAGTTACCCAGGAGAAGGTCGCAACTGCGCTGGTGGGGCTGGAAACCCAACTCGGCCAGGGTGCGGTCCAACGCCGCGTAACGGGCCCCTCCGCCGCGGTGTTCAGCCCTGATGTCCGCACCGAGCCGTTCACCCACCTCGGCGGCGACACGCTCCACGGCGGCCTGTCCGTCGCTGTGGGGATCGGGCCGGGACAGCGCCGTGGCCATGATCGCGGCCGCCAGCGCGTAGCCGGTCTGCGGAACGGCCACCGAGAAGCGGCGCGAGGACAGGCTGTACAGCTTCGCCGGGCGGCCGGCCCCGGGACCGACCCGACCGGACAGCCGCCGGTAGTCCACACCGAGCAGCCCCGCGTCGGCAAGTCGGTCCAGGTGGAAGGCGGCCAGTTTGCGCGAGATGCCGGCGGCCTCGGCGGCCTCGTCCCGTCCGACCGGGTCGTGACGGTCGCGCACGTACTCGTACAGTCTGCGGCGCACCGGCTCGGCCAGAAGCGCCACAGCCACGAGTTCGTCCACGGTGTTCATCCGGCCGCATCCGACAGACGGATGCCCTCCCTCTGTGGTTCAGTCTATGCCGAGTTGTTAACCATTGGGCAGACTGGGTGACCAGGCGATTGCGTCAAAGACGCTTTTCCGATCGCGGCTGGGGAGCGCCCCGACCGGCCGGGTGATTGTCGGGTTGGGGAGTCGCCCGGGAGCGGCCGGGAGCGGCCGAGGCGCGTCGCCAAGGCATGCGGCCGAGACGAACGGCCGAGACGAATCTGGCCGGACCGGCCGTCCGCC
>DATCXL010000523.1:0-3041 GCA_036565825.1 Mycobacteriales bacterium | reverse complement strand
CGCGGACGGTGCCGCGCCCCTGGGCCAGGGTGTTTCCGGCGTAATCCGGCGCACCCGTCAAGACCGCGGGTCGCCCGGGGCAGGTTCGGTCGCCCTTCGGACCGGCCGGTCGCCCGCTGGCCGCGGGCACCTGCGCCGTTGTCTACTGGTCGGCCGAACTCCTCCCCGTGGTGCCCGCCCCGGTGTGGTGCGACCCTCGGCTACGTCGCCGCGACCGGCCCTGGCCTGTCCGGGAGAACGTTCCCCGTGCGACCCGGTGCGGCGGCGTGGTCGGCCGATTCGAGGGTATGACCATACCGGCTGTCCTGACGTGTGACTGGCGAAAGATACCCAGGGCACGTGGTGTGCTGTCAACCGGGCCCTGACCTGGGCTTTTTCGCGTTGTCGCAGGTCAGCAGGCGTGTTTGGGCGGAGAAGTTTTCCTCGCGGGTTCACCGCGGGCGGTGTGTCGCCCGTGTGTCGGTGCCGGTCAGGGTACGACGACGGTTCCGCTGGCCCGTACCACGCACACTGGTTCGTCGAGCACGTCGGCGGCTGACGGTGAGCGGTGTGGGGCGGCGCGGCAGACCACGTGTGCCTCGAAGGTGACCGACCTGCTGCGTCGGCCCACCCTGGTCAGGATCGCGGTGGCCTCCAGTACGTCCCCGGCGCGCAACGGGGCGAGGAACTGGATCTGGTCGTAGCCGGCGAACAGGCCCTCGTCGCCGTCGGTGCGGATGCACAGTTCGGTGGCGGCGTCGCCGAACAGGCCGAGTGCGTAGGCGCCGTCGACGAGGTTGCCCCCGTAGTGGGCGTGCGAGTAGGGAACGTAGCGGCGGTGGGTGACGCTGGTACCCAGCCGGGGATCGTCGCTCAAACCTGCCCTCCGTGGTGCCAGGTCGGGGTGGGGGTCGGGGCTCACCGTACCGCCGTGGGTCGGTGGGCGGCCCGGCGCGTGGTCAGCGCGTGGACGAGGTAGGAGGCGACCTCGCTGGGGGTGGTGCCCCGGCCGAAGATGCGGTCCACGCCCAGGTCGACGGCCATGGTGGGGTCGAACCGGGGGCCGCCGACGACCAGCAGTGGGCGGCGTTCCCCCATCGCCTCGGCGAACGCCGCGCTCAGTTCGCGGGTGTTGTGCAGGTGGGCGTCCTTCTGGGTGACGACCTGTGAGACCAGGACCGCGTCGGCCTTGGCGGTGCGGGCGCGGCGGACGAGTTCGGGGATGAACACCTGTGCGCCGAGGTTGATCACGGTGATCTCCCGGTAGTGTTCCAGGCCCTTCTCCCCTGCTATGCCCTTGACGTTGAGGATCGCGTCGATACCGACGGTGTGGGCGTCGGTGCCCACGCACGCCCCGATGACGACGAGTCGGCGGCGTAGTGTCCGTCGGATGGCCAGGTTGATCTCCTTGGCCGACAGCAGGGGGTACTCGCGTTCCACCACGTGGACGTGGGTCAGGTCGACGAGATGGTTGACCCTGCCGTAGACCACGAAGAAGGTGAAGTCGGGTCCCATCGCGGTGGCGTGTACCACCATGGCGGGGTCCAGGCCCATCTTGCCGGCCAGTTGCAGTGCCGCGCCTTCGGCTGTGGCGTTGTGCGGTATGGGCAGGGTGAACGACAGTTGCACCATGCCGTCGCCGGTGGTGTCGCCGTAGGGGCGGATGATCGGACCGGGACTGGGCGTGTGGTTGGTTGTGGGGTTTGTCGCTGGGTCGTTCACCGGTCGCCCTCCTCCAGCAGTTCCACGGCGGGGTTGTAGTACCCGTCGGCGTGTTCGACGACGCCGTCGAGTCCCTTGCCGCCGTCCACGGGCCGGCGGGTGATACCGAAGGTGCCCTCGGCGATGGCGGTGAGCAGACCGTCGGATCGGATCGTGTCGAGTAGTTCGACGGCCTCGTTGAGTACCTGCCGGGCGCGTTGGGCGATGAACCCGTCGGGTGCGGGTTGGAAGTCCTCGTGCAGGTTGCCGGCCGCGTTGAGTACGTATCGGACGTTGCGTAGGGCCAGGTCGCGATCGGACAGGAACGGTGTGACGACCGCTTCGGTCATCATGCCGACCAGCAGGATTCCCTGTCCGGTGAGCGCTCCGGCGAGGTTGAAGAACCCGTCGAGTAGGTAGCCGCGGAACACGTCGCCGGTCATGTGTTTGGTGGGTGGCATCCACTTCAGTGGTGCGTCTGGGAACAGTGCGCGGGCCAGCAGGGCGTGGGCCAGTTCCAGGCGGAAGGAGTCGGGTAGGTCCGGGTTGATCTCGAAGGCATGGCCGAGTCCCAGTTGCCAGTCGGCCAGGCCGGCCTCGTGGGCGAAGTGTTCGTTGAGCAACTGGCTGACGGTGACGGTGTGCGCCGCGTCGACCGCGTCGGCGGTGGTCAGATAGTTGTCCTCGCCGGTGTTGATGATGATGCCGGCGCGGGCGTGCACCATCCGGGAGAACCGTTGGTCGACAAAGGTGCGGATGGGGTTGATGTCGCGGAACAGGATTCCGTACATGCAGTCGTTGAGCATCATGTCCAGGCGTTCCAGACCGGCCAGCGCGGCGATCTCGGGCATGCACAGGCCCGAGGCGTAGTTGGTCAGCCGGATATAGCGTCCGACCTGGGCGCTGGTGTCGTCCAGGGCGGCGCGCATGAGCCGGAAGTTCTCCTGGGTGGCGTAGGTGCCGGCGAATCCTTCCCGGGTGGCGCCCTCGGGGACATAGTCGAGCAGGGACTGTCCGGTGGAGCGGATCACGGCGATGACGTCGGCGCCCTGGCGGGCCGCGGCCTGTGCCTGTGGGATGTCCTCGTAGATGTCGCCGGTGGCCACGATGAGGTAGATCCAGGGGCGTCGGGTCGGGTCGCCGTGTTTGGCGATGAGCCGTTGGCGTTGGCGGTTGTTGCGGTCGATGAGTCGGATGCCGGTGGTGACCGCGCGGCGGGCCGCGCGGCGGGCCGCCTGGGCGTCGCGGCCGGTGGGCAGGGTGTAGCGGACTGATCCGGCGGCGGTTTTGGCGGCCAGTTCGTGTAGGTCGGTGTGGCCGCCGGTACGCAGGGCGTGCCAGACCGGCAGGGCCACGCCGTG
>DATCXL010000498.1:0-2092 GCA_036565825.1 Mycobacteriales bacterium | reverse complement strand
CCTTGTCGATGGAGGAGGGCCGGAAGATCCAGCGCATCACCCGGACCGCAAGGGACCCGGTCAAGCTGCGCCGGGCGATCGTGGTGTTGATGTCCGCCCAGGGCCAGGCGGTGCGCGACATCACGTCGCTGCTACAGGTCGGCGAGGACTACGTACGCGACGTGATCCACGGGGAGGTTCGCGGCTTGGGCCCAGGACAGAGCGGGAGGCGACCAAGGGGGATCGGTGACCAGTTGCGTGAGCGGGTCTGTCTGATCGCCCGGACGTCCCCCGCTGACTGGGGTATCACCGAGTTCGCGACGTGGTCGGTGGCCAAACTGCGTGACCACCTGGTCGGCCGGTGCGCAGTGGTGGCCATCAGCCTGGAGACGCTGCGGCGGATCCTGCGCGTGGGTGGTGTGTGTCCTGGCAGGCCACCACAACATGGAAGACCTCCAGACCCGGAGTTCATCCCCAGGATGCACCGGAACACGACTTCGTTGACCCCGGCCGGCATACCGTGGTAGTTCCCGTTTGCGCACCAACGAAAACCCCTCGCCCACGCGCCGGAGGAACAGGCGAATCTAGTCTTGTCACTTTGCATTGTTGTTGACGAGTTCCCTCACGCGTAGGCGTGGTCTAGAACCTGTCCTGAGCTTGTCCCTCTGGTACGGACACCTGACTTGAGGTGGCTTCGGCTACCGGGAAGGATGTTGCCGTGCCTGCCCCACACCCTCCTGAGTTCCGTCGACGTGCGGTCGAGTTGGCCCGTCTGGGTGAGCAACCGGTTTCTGTGTTGGCGAAGCGGCTGTCGATCAGCGAGTCATGCCTGCGGAACTGGGTGGCCCAGGCCGAGGCCGACGATGGCGGTGGCGACTCGCGGTTGACCACCGGTGAGAAGAAGGAGCTTGTTCAGCTTCGCCGTGACAAGCGGCGTTTGGAGATGGAGAACGAGATCCTGAAGCGGGCGGCGGCGTACTTCGCCCGGGAGAATGTACTCCCAAACTAGCATTTCGGCTGGTCCGTGAAATGGCCGATGATCCCGATGCGCGTATCGATGTCGCGGTGGCCTGTCGAGTTCTGGGGGTGTCACGGTCGGGGTACTACGACTGGCTTGGTCGGCCGCCCTCGGCACGTGAGGAAGCGAACACGTTGTTGCGTAAACAGATTGCTGAGATTCACGAGCAGTCGCGGGGCGCGTACGGTTGGCCGCGGGTGCATGCCGAGCTGGTCTTGGGGTTGGGTGTGCAGGTGAACCACAAGCGGGTCGCCCGGCTCATGCGTGAGGCCGGTGTGCAGGGCCTCTACCGGCGCCGAACCCGCCGCGGACCCAGCGGCCCGGCCACCGAAGACGACCTGGTGCACCGCCGGTTCGACGCCGATGCCCTCGACCGGCTGTGGCTGACCGACATCACCGAACACCCCACGAACGAAGGGAAGGTGTACTGCTGCGCGGTTATGGATGCCTTCTCCCGGCGCATCATCGGATGGTCGATCGCCGACCACATGCGCACCGAACTCGTCTGCGACGCGCTGGGCATGGCGATCCTCCGCCGCAGCCCCGGAGGCGGTGCCAATACCGTCGACACGATCCTGCATTCCGACCACGGCACGCAGTTCACATCATGGGCATTCGGCCAACGACTCCGCGACGCCGGACTACTCCCGTCGATGGGCACGATCGGCGACTGTTACGACAACTCGATGATGGAGTCATTCTGGGGAACCCTGCAACTCGAAGTCCTCGACTCCCGCACATGGGAAACACGATCCGACCTTGCCAACGCGATCTTCGAATGGATAGAATGCTGGTACAATACCGAACGCCGCCATTCCAGCATCGGAATGCTTCCGCCGGTCGTGTTCGAGACACTCCACTCCGACCAGACATCCACACAGGATGATCACTGACCCCACACCACGGGTGTCCGTACAACGGGGACAAGCTCACCCCCTCGTGTCTCGCCACCTGCGTCGCCACACCGACATCGCCAGCGCGCTCGAACGCATCAACACAGCGGTCACGACCCACCGGACCGGGCTACTCACCAATGCAACCAGCGAACCGGCGGCCCCGGTGCAGTTGATGGGCCTGTACCAGGCCAAGGGACGA
>DATCXL010000462.1:0-5798 GCA_036565825.1 Mycobacteriales bacterium | reverse complement strand
TGGCCTCCAACCCCTGTTCCCGCCACCGACCGCCGAAGGCCCGCCGCAACCCCACCGTCCGGTCGGTCAACAGCACCACCCCACCGACCAGCGCGATGTTCAGCACCACCGACAGCACGCCCGCGGCCAGGCCGACAAGCGGGGCCAGCGGTTCGGGAAACAGGCCGTGCTGCCAGGCGGTCGGGCCCACCCCCTGGCGGTACACGAACCCGGCCGCGGCGACGCCGAGCACCACGGTGGCGGCCGAGAAGGTCCACCGGTGGGTGCGACCGCGCCGCATCACCCGGACCCAGGTCCACAGGTACAGGCCGATCACGAAGAGCACGGCCGCGCCGGGCCGTAGCACCAGCGCCGCGGCCACCGTCCAGACCGCGTTCAGGTCCTTGTACGGGGCGTCACGGTGCCGCTCACGCAGTCGTTCGACCCAGTGTGATCCCTCCACACCCAGTCCGGCGCACAGCAGCAGCCAGGCTGCGGACCGCAGATCCGACGAGGTGAGTGGGTACTCGACCAGTCGGACGGCCACCACGGCGACCGCGGCGACGTCCACCGTGAGCACGTACGCCAACACGTGTCGCGGCAACGACCACAGCGGCCATCTCGTGACGTACGCCCGCTTCACCTCGTCAGGTTAGGCAGCCTGGCCGGGCTTGTCATAACCGTCCATTTGCGGGGAAGCATCGATGGTGGCCGATCCCGTCACACCGAGGGAGGTGGACCGGATGCGCAACTCGAACTGGACCTGATCGGTTCTCCGGGCAGGTGGACCCAGCGAGGGCGCCATGGTGGGGTCCACCTGGACCCGGCAGGCACGGTCGGTGACCGCGGTGACGAACCGTCACGGCGGCGACGATGGTGACGACCCGGCACCCACCTCAGGCTCGCGAGGCCGGCTATATCACCACGCGGACCGACCTTCGGGTGATAAGGGTGCGCTGCCGTATGGCAGTGCGTAGCGTGGCGTTGCCCGACCGACACGTGCACCAAGTCTTGTCAGGGGATGACAGTGACCGACGCAGTCCTCCCGAGCGGTTCCAGGCCATCGGCCGGAACCACCGCGTCCACCCCGCCCCCGCCGGCGGCGGCGTTATCGTCCAGGCCGGGCACCACGGTCCCCGAACGGGTCGAGGCCGTACTTGGTCGACTCACCCTGGACGAGAAACTGGCCCTGATGGGCGGCTGCCCCACCGTGCACCACGCCCTGGTACCAGGAGTCGCCAGGCTGGGTATACCCGCGTTACGTTTCAGTGACGGCCCGGCTGGGCTGCGTCTTGACGGTGCCACCGCCTATCCGGCCCCGCTCACGTTGGCCGCGACATGGGATCCCCAGATGGCGTTGGAGTACGGCACCGGGCTGGGTGAGGAGTGTCGCGCGCAGGGCGTCAACGCGTTACTCGCCCCGATGGTCAACATCGTTCGGGTGTACCACGCCGGCCGGTCGGCCGAGTCGTTCGGTGAGGATCCCTACCTCAACGCCCGGATCGCGGTACCGGTGGTGCGTGGCGTGCAGAGCCAGCGGGTGCTCGCGGTGGCAAAGCACTTCGCCCTGTACAACCAGGAGAGTGGTCGACTGCACCTGAGCGCGCAGGTTGGCGATCGGGCTCTGCACGAGATCTACCTGCCGGCGTTCGAGGCGGTGGTGCGCGAGGCCGGGGTTGGCGCGGTGATGGCCGCCTACAACAAGGTTGCCGGCACCTACGCCAGTGAGCACGCCGGCCTGCTGGTCGACGAGTTGCGCGGCCGGATGGGGTTCACCGGTTTCGTGCTCTCGGACTGGGAGGCGACCCACAGCCTGGCCGCGGTCACCTCCGGGCTGAGCATGGAACTCCCGTTGGCGCGGTACTACGACGAGCCGCTGCGGGCCGCGCTGGACGATGGTCGGCTGGGGACAGACGTGGTCGACGACCACGTCCGGCGCATCCTGCACTCGATGTTCGCGGTGGGTCTGGTGGAACCGGGGGCAGCTGACACAGCGCCCGACGCGGCGTCTGGCACCGGATCGGATCCGGCCAGGCACGAGAGCTGGACCGCCATCGCGCGCCAAATCGCCGAACGCGGCACCGTGCTGCTGAAGAACGACCGACGGATGCTGCCGCTGAACCCGGCGGAGTTGGGCAGCGTGGCGGTGATCGGCGCGACCGCGCATCCGGCCGCGCACGGGTTCGGCGGCTCGGCCTGGGTACCCGGTCGGCAGTGGGTGAGCGTGCTCGACGGGTTGCGCGAGGCACTCGGCGAGGGTGTACGGGTGCGGCACGTGATGGCACAGCCGGTGCCGTTCCTGGATGGCCGGCCCACCCTGGACGCGAAGCTGCTCACCCCGGTTGCTTCGGTCGGTTCGGCCGGTTCGGCTTCCGGGGAGGACGAACCCGACCCGGGTCGACACGGCCTGGTCGCCGAATACTTCGACAACCCGTACCTGGCCGGCGAGCCGGCACTGGTCCGGTTCGAGGACCGCGCCTGCGGCAGTTGGCACTTCGACCGGCCGGACCCGTCCCTGCCCGAGCGGTACTCGGTCCGCTGGACCGCGTCACTTCGGGTTCCCTCCACCGGGCGCTACACCCTGGGCATGGAGGGATTCGGACCCGGCGGGCTCTGGGTCGACGACGTACTGGTCGCCGACGCATCGACCGGCGACGCCATGCTGTGTGTCGGCACCGGCGAGGTGACCCTGGAACAGGGCCGGGACTACCGGCTGCGGATCGAGTACCGGCACGAGCGCGGTTGGCTCGCCGGGGTCCGCGCGTTCTGGGAACCGCCGTCCCGGGTGCGCCACCCCGACATCGAACGGGCCGCCGCGGTGGCCGCCGAGTGCGACGCGGTCGTGGTGGTTGTGGGCACCTTCCAGACCGAGGGGTTCGACCGACCCACGCTGTCGTTGACCGGCGCCCAGGACGCCCTGGTCGAGGCGGTTGTCGCGGCCAACCCGCGCACCGTGGTGGTGCTTGCCACCGGTGGCCCGGTGCTGCTGCCCTGGATCGACCGGGTGCCTGCCGTGGTCGAGGCCTGGTACGGCGGCGAGCAGGCGGGCACGGCGCTGGCGGCGGTGCTCACCGGATCGGTGAACCCGTCGGGTCGGTTACCGGTGTCCTTCCCCCGGTCGGCCCGGGAGATCCCGACCGTGGATCCGCGCCGTTTCCCCGGCGTCGACTCGAAGGTGGACTACAGCGAGGAACTACTGGTCGGGTACCGGTGGTACGACGCGACCGGCAATGCCGCGCTCTTCCCGTTCGGGCATGGCCTGTCCTACACCACGTTCGGCTATGACGACCTGCGGGTGTCGGCCGGGCCGGTGACGGTTGGCCGGCCGCTGGAGGTCTCGGTGGCTGTCACCAACACCGGTGGCCGGGCCGGGGTGGAGGTGGTGCAGCTCTACGTGGGTTCGGCACACGCGCTGGACGGGCCACCACGTCAACTGCGCGGGTTCCAGGCGGTCGAACTGGCGCCGGGTCAGACCCGTCAGGTGACCTTCACCCTGACCTACCGTGACTTCTGCCGGTGGTCGGTCGAGGCGGACGGGTGGCTGGCACCGGCCGGCCAGTACCGGGTGTTCGTGGGCAGGTCCTCGGCCGCCCTGCCGTTGCGGGCCAACGTGCTGGTGCAGCCCGGCGCCGGCCCGTGTGGGGTCACTCTCGACGCCCCGGCCGACGTGAGCCTCGGTTCGGGTTTCACCGTGTCCGCCACGGTGACCAACCTGGGGCCGTCCGACGTCCGTGACGTCGGGGTCGATCTGGAGTTGCCCCCGGACTGGGACGCCCAGACCACCGCGGTGGTACCGGCATCGATTCCCGGCGGCGGGGCGGTGACCGCATCCTGGCTGGCCCGGGCACCCGGGCGGGGCCGGACCGGTCCGGTACTGCTTCGGGTGGCCACCCGTTACCAGGCCGACGCCGAACCGGTCCGCACCGAGTCCACGGTCCGGCTCACCGCGTCCTACCCGCGGCTGTCGGCGTCCTTCGACAACGTCGGAATCGGCCGTACCGAAAGCGACCGCGCCGACTTCTGCGGCACCGGCACCGCCTACCTGGGTTCGGCCCTGGCCAGAGCCGGGCTACTGCCCGGCCGGACGGTCACCTGCGGCAACCTGTTCTTCACCTGGCCGCGGGTCGACCCGGGCCGGCCGGACAACACCATCGCCGACGGGCAGCGCATCCCCATCGCATGCGCGGGCAAGACGCTGGCGTTCCTCGGTGCGGCATCTGGTGGGACCGCCACCGGGGTTGGCACCGTCAGCTACGTCGACGGTTCGATCCATCCCTACGCGGTCACCCTGCCGGACTGGTTGGCCAACCAGGCGCTGCCGTCCAGTCAGGTGGTGGCCACCGTCGACCAGTACCGTCGGGAGGGGGCGATGCCCCGTAGGTCGGTGAGTGTGTACGCGGTCGCGGTGCCGTTGCTGTCGGGCAAGGCGGTCACCGCCTTCACCCTGCCCGTGCTGGCCCACGGCGGGGCGAGCGCGGGGGTGCGGATGCACGTGTTCGGTGTGTCGATCTGCTGAGCCGGGTGGCATCCGAGCCCCGGGTGGGTGTCGGCACCCTTTTGACGCAGGATGATGTCTGGTCGTGACCCTCTCGTCGGATGTGCGTCTCGGCGACCTGCTCGTGCCGGTCGGCCGGCCGTCGGCCGCCTTCTACCCGCCCGGTGCCAGCTACGGTCCCCGGGAGCCGGACAGCTTCGAGTTCGTGTGGATGATCGGCGGGGTGGCCGAGTGGGAGTCCGGTCGGCTCCGGCATGTGCTGGTGCCCGGAACCCTGTTGCTGGTCCGGCCGGGGATGCGGGACCGGTTCCGCTGGGACTCCCGTCGACCGACCCGGCTCGGTTACGCCCAGTTCGGGTTCGCCGGGGATGTCGGCGACACGACCGGCTGGCCGGTGGTCCGGGTCACCGGGCCGGAGGACCCGCTGCGTGGCCTGACCCGCTACCTGTTGTGGCTGGGCAGTCGGCAGCCCGAACACTGGTCGGTCCGTACCCGTGACGTGCTGGCACTGACGCTCACCCTGTTCGTGCGCGGGCCGTTGCCCGGCCCGACCGTTGGAACCGTGCTGCCCGCGGTGATCGACCCGATCCTCGACCATGTCCGGATGGCCTGGTCGGCGGGCACCCTGCGCCCGCTGTCACGCACCGAGCTGGCCCGGGCCGGCGCGATGTCCCCCGGGCACCTGAGCCGGGTCTTCCGGGAACACTGCGGGGTGGGCGTGGTGGCCGCGTTCGAACTGCTCCGGCTGATGCGGGCCGAGATGCTGTTACGCCGCAGTGACCTGAGCGTCCGGGCGATCGCGCAGGTGTGCGGGTTCGCTGATCCCTACCACTTCTCACACCGTTTCAAGACCACCTATGGCGTGTCGCCGCGCAACTTCCGGGACGGCGCCCGGGTGGACCGGCCCGACCCTGGCAGCCTGCCCGGAGTGTGCCTGCTGGCCCAGCGGCTCTGGGGCGAACCGGCTCCCCGGTCTGACACCGGTCGTTGAGACGCCCCGTCGTCGCGTGTCCGCCGTTCACGGGAGGGCCCGGCGGGTGTCCGTCTGGCGTACCGGCGTACCCGTGGTTAGCGTCGGGGAACGACCGGCCCTACGCTACGTTCCACGGGGGTGTCCAGTTGGGACGGTCAGGACTGTTGGGACGGTTTGGACGGTTGGCGGCGTGGGCGCCGGTACTGCTCGGCGCCCCGGCGGTGGCGGCGGTCGCGGTCACCGTCCTGGTTGCCGCCACCGCGACCGGCGCCGCGGCCCCCGAGAGCGGAGTTGCCGATGGTGTGACCACCAACGATGGGGCGTCCGGTACCGCGGCCCGGCCGGCGGACC
>DATCXL010000461.1:0-2254 GCA_036565825.1 Mycobacteriales bacterium | reverse complement strand
GGGCGCCTGGCCGGACGTGAGCAGGTCCGGTCAGGCGCAGTTGCCGATGTCGGCGAAGCCCTCGCGGAACGCCTTGATCCGGCCGAAGCCCGAGGATCCCGGCTCGCCCAGTGATGTGCCGCCGAAGCCGAGCAGGGCCTGCACCGACTCGTCCAGATCACCCGGTGACAGGGTGAATCCGTCCGCGTCGGGCGGGCGGCGGGAGACGGCGCCGGCATATCCGCCGGCAAGGCATATCTCGTTGGTCAGGGCGTCGGTGCCGGTGGTGCTCAGACCCAACTGACTGCGCACCGCCTGGCCGTAACCGACCGCGATCAGTGTCATCGGGCCGAAGTCGCCGGTCCGGCGGTAGATGTCGGGCAGCACCCCGGTGCTGTCGAAGTACAGGACGCGGTCCTGCTCGCAGTACCGCACCGCCTGGGTGATGGTCGTCCCAGCGCAGCGCGGTCGGCCCGAATCGTTCCTACCGTCGAAGCTGCGCACCCCGCTGATCGGGTGCCACGTGCCGCCGTACCGTTCACCGAAGGTGGCCTGCCAGAACCTCGCCAGGTCCTCCGGACCGTCCTGCATGGCCTGTTCGAACGGCTCGTTGCCGCCCTGGTCGGCGTCCCGGATGTCCTGGAACGGCACCTCGGTGAACTTCCTGTTGTCGTCGAAGCTCCGGCAGTGCCTCGCCCCGTGCTCGTAGCCCTCCTGGAACGCGCTGACCCGGTCGAAGGCGTTGCCGTGCGCCTGCTCGTCGTTGGGGTCGGAACCGACCGGGTCACGGAACAGCAGGTACCCACCCAGGGCCTCGTCCAGACTGGTGCTGTCCACCTCGAAGTGTTTGGCCCTGCCCTGCTGGGCGGCCCGGGTCCAGGCTCCGGCATAGCAGTCGGCCTGGGTCTCGATCACGATCGTCCTGGTGCCCGGTTCGCTGGTGCGGGACTGGATCGCGTGTCCCAACTCGTGCGCGAGCACCATCGCGATCGGGAACGTGCCGAACCGCTTCTGTAACGTCGGCAGCAGGCTCACCCGGTCCCAGGCGACCGCGTCGGCCTGAGGGCAGTAGAAGGCGTTGCCGGTGATGTCGGAGGGCTCGGCCACGCACGGCACGCGCTGGTCCGTGTCGTGCGGGTCGACCGAGTAGATGCCGCCGGAGATCCGCCGGTACCGCTTCCCGAACACCGTGGGCATCTGCTCGGTCCAGAAGTCCTGGATGTCGGAAACCGCGTTGCCGGCGACACGGTCCACCTCGGTCGGTTCTCCGTGCGGCAGGCCCCTGATCGCAATCTG
This sequence comes from Mycobacteriales bacterium, assembly GCA_036565825.1. Taxonomy (GTDB): domain Bacteria; phylum Actinomycetota; class Actinomycetes; order Mycobacteriales; family DASULA01; genus DASULA01. Next base: position 979 of record DATCXL010000461.1, on the reverse strand, counting down.
CGCGTCAGGCACGTTCTTTAAGGACGAGTACGTTCCGACACCGGGCACCACCTCGGTGCACGCGCTGGCACCCATCCCGGCGACGGCCAGCACACACACCGCACCCCGCCAGCGTTGCCAACGCCGCGAGCACCGCTGGTCGCCTCGGCGTCGGGCCGTCGACCTCTTCCGCCCACCACGTGGTGCTGCAGCAATCCGCACACTCTTACCGTAGTGTCGTAGAACGGGCGTTACCCACGGTTAGCGTCGGGTTCAGCCGTGGTACCGGAGTAGCAGCGCCACCAGCGGCGGAACCCGCAACACGGCCGAACACGGCTGGCCGTGCCAGGACCGGCCGACCGCGGTCACCGCCCCGAGGTTGCCGACCCCCGAGCCACCGTAGTTCTCCGCGTCGGTGTTGATTGCCTCGGTCCACCGACCAGCACGGGGCAGCCCGAGTTGGTACCCCTCGTGCGGGACGCCGGCGAAGTTCACCACGCAGGCCAGCACCGAACCGTCCGTGCCGTGGCGCAGGAAGGACAACACGTTGTTGTGCGCGTCGTTGGAGTCGATCCAGCCGAACCCGGACGGCTCGTTGTCCAGGGACCACAGGGCCGGACAGTCCCGGTAGACGGCGTTGAGGTCGGCGACCAGTCGGCGTACGCCGGCGTGTGCGGGATCGTCGAGCAACCACCAGTCCAGGGTGCGCTCCTCGGACCACTCCGACTCCTGGCCGAACTCACCACCCATGAACAACAGTTGCTTGCCGGGATGGCACCACATGTAGGCCAGCAGCGACCGCAGGTTGGCCAGTTGTTGCCACCGGTCACCGGGCATCCTGCTCAGCAGCGATCCCTTACCGTGCACCACCTCGTCGTGGGACAGCGGCAGCACGAAGTTCTCCGAGTAGGCGTACATCATCGAGAACGTGGCCTGCTGGTGGTGGTAGCCGCGGAACACCGGCTCGTGACCGAGGTAGGTCAGCGTGTCGTGCATCCAA
>DATCXL010000452.1:0-3747 GCA_036565825.1 Mycobacteriales bacterium | reverse complement strand
GACGACATCGTGGTGTTCCACCAGCTCACCGAGAACGAGATCGTCCAGATCGTGGACCTGATGCTCCGCCGGGTGGATGCCCAACTGCGGAACAAGGACATGTCCCTGGAGGTCACCACCGAGGCGAAGAAGCTGCTCGCCCATCGCGGTTTCGACCCGGTGTTGGGGGCTCGGCCACTACGCCGGACCATCCAGCGCGACATCGAGGACCAGCTCTCCGAGAAGATCCTCTACGGCGAGCTGACCCCCGGCAACTTCATCGTGGTCGACGTCGAGGGTGAGGGCAAGGACGCCCAGTTCGTGTTCCGGGGCGAGGCCAAGCCGATGGTGACGGTGCCAGACACCCCACCGGTCGACATGGCCGCCGGCGGTGGCGACAGCGCACTGTCGGACTGAGCACCGCCAACACAGCGATAACAGCAACGACGGCCGGGCCGGCTCTCCTCACTCGGGGAGCCGGCCCGAGTCGTTCCGTCATACCGGTTCGGCAAGAGCGACGAGGTCAGCATCGTTGAGGGCGCCCCATCGGCGCATGGCGTGTTCCACTCCCGGACAGAAGCTGATGATCCGTCGGCCGGATTCGCTCTGCCGCAGCACCGCCGTGGTTCCGCCGGGCAGTGCGATGACCCAGGCGACCAGCCCGGCCTCGGGCCTGCCCACCCGTTCGGCGTCCTCGCGGCGGTAGAGGCCGTACACCCGTGGAATCTCCGGCAACACCACCGGCACCGGTTCCAACCAGCGTGCCGCATCCTCGTCGATCGTCATTCGGCCGTGCGCTTCCACGGTCGTTGACTCGCCGCTCCCACCATCCAGTCCACCGCTGTCAGGCACGCTCGCTCCTCGGTTCGGGTCTGTCGCAGGGTCATGGCTCACACACGAAGAGTGAGCTTGATCGCGAGATGGTCGCGCGGTGCGGCACGTCGACGCAACCGAGTGGCCTCACGTGCGGCGACGCATGGAACCGTGCCAGAATGTGGGCTCCTGTTCGTAGAGGAGTTCATCTTGTCCCGTGGCCCCAATCCCAACTTCCGCACCAGACGGCTCGGTAGGGAACTGCGTGAGGTACGTCGTAGCGTCGGGTTGACCGCCCAGCAGGTGGCCAGCGAGGTCGCCTGCTCGCCGTCGCGGATCAGCCGTATCGAGTCGGGTGAGATTCGTGTTCGGCCGGGCGACGTGCATGAACTGCTCGACGTGTACCAGCCGGATGACACTGTGCGGCAGGCGTTGATCACGATGGCGCGGGACGTGCGGCATGAGGAGTGGTGGGACCGGTACAACGACGTGCTGTCCCGGCGACACCTCACCTTCGTGGCCCTGGAGGCCGAGGCCGCGTCGATGCGGAACTTTGAGCTGTCCGTCATCCCGGGGCTCCTCCAGACCGAGGACTACGCGCGGGCGGTGATTCGGGTGGTACGCGAAGACGCGGCCGAGGAAATCGATCGAAGGGTCGCGGTGCGGATGGCGCGGCAGAAGGTGCTCACCAAGGAGCGATCACTGGATCTACACGTGGTGCTGGACGAGGCCGCCCTGCGCCGCAACATGGGCGGAGATGCCGTCATGCGCGACCAGTTGTCACACCTCGTGGACTTGGCCGAGCTCCCCAATGTGACGGTCCAGGTGCTTCTGTTCGCCCATGGCGCCCATCCCAGCCTCGCTGGGTCATTTGCCGTCCTCACGTTTCCGGACGCCGCCGATCGGCAGGTCGCCTACACGGAGACGAGGATGGGTGACCAGGTTGTCGAGCGGGATGACGAGGTCAGACACCTTGTGGTGACCTTTGAGCAACTACGCGCCCGTACGATGAGCCACGAGGACTCCGTTTCGTACGTGGGGCAGATGGTGCACAGCATCTGACCCTTCGGAGAGAAGGTGCGGCCATGGTGGGGCAGGACCTGAGTACCGCCGGATGGCGGAAGAGCAGCCACAGCGGGTCCGATGGGCAGTGTGTCGAGGTGGCGTTCGTGGTTGCAGGGCGGGTGGCGGTGCGTGACTCGAAGAACCCGGCCGGTCCCGTGTTGCTGTTCACCGACACCGAGTGGGCCGCGTTCGTGGCCGCCGCCTGCGCCGACCGCTTCGGCGACTGAGCCGGCGGCCTACCAGACCCTGGTGACGGTGGCGGTGAACCGCCGGTTGTCTGGCATCACCACCTCGTCCAGCCGCCACACCTGTTCCCCGATCGGGAACGTCTCGCCGACGTAGACGTCGGTTCGCCACTCGTCTTCACCGTGAACGACAAACAGTCGCGCTCCCCCGTGCGCCGTGCCGTCACGGGCAGGCAGCAGGTGAACGACCGCGAACCGGTGGTGCGGCAGGTTGGTGATGGCATTGGCATGCAGGATGTGACGCTCCTGGCTCGGCGCTGTCACGGGTTCTCCTCTCCGTCCCGCAGTGTCGAGATGAACGGGACGATGTTGTTCAAGAAGTCGCGTACGGATAGCGGCGCGGGATGGTCTCTGCCCCAAGGGTTGTGCAGGGTGATCCTTCCGTCTCGCGCCCCAATCACCTCGTAGGCGTGGCTTGGGGTCAGGTCGTGGGGCATCTCGCCTTCGTTGTCTCCGGAGTTGGTGCCAACCAGGATCGGACTGCGGGCGTCCAGACGTTCACCCAGCCAGCGTTCCACCGCGGGCTCGTTGCCCGGGGTGGTGTCCAGCGCGTGCACGGCGGACGGTCGACCGGTCAGCAGCGCCAGTAGTTCGGCCTGGTCGGTCGGGTAACTTCCTTGGTGCAGCCGGTCGTAGCCGCGGTGTGCGCTGTGCGTGGCACGTTCCGGGCGCCAGGTCGCGTCCGAACCGGCCAGTGCCTTCTCCAGCACCGCCGCCCATCCCACCCCGGTGTGGTACGTGTTCGCGAACGCGGCGTAGTGCGGGTAGGCGTCCGACACCGGCAGATCGCTGGTGACGGCCAGTTCGACTCGTCGCCCGGTGGGTTCCCACGCGCCTGGACCGGCCTGCCGAACATCGTGTAACCGCACCAGGTGCGAGCCGTCCTCACGCGGCTCGATCAGATCCCGGACAGCCTCGGGCCGATGTCCGGCCACCGCGCCCAGCGCGGCGATCACGCCGCAGTCGCCGAGAGCGCCCTGCACCGCCTGCTCCCGGGTCGGTTCGCCGTGGAAGGTCTCTGGCCGGGCCAGGTGCCCGTTCCGCTCGGTGAGGTCCATCCCGTAGTGCACCGCCACGTCACCGGGTAGTGCCGGCCGGTCCACCAGCCGCTCGGGCGGGCCGTTGTCGACCTCGCCGGTTGTCTCGGCGTCGGCGGTGACGGCCGTAGGGTACTCGGCGCCGGTCTCGGGGGCTTGGTCGGAACGGCCTGTCGAACCATCCGTGTCCTCGCCGACGTCGAAGATGTCGTCCGGGTCGTCGCGATAGGAGTCGGACAGACGGGGGCGGTCGGGGTGACCTTAACCGTTCGGCCCGTCGACCGGCGTGCTGGGCAGGATCTGGTCCAGCCCGGCTCCGGTGTCGCTCGCCTCGTTTCGAACCGCCTCGTCCCAGCGCCGTAGTTCTGCCATCCCTACCGAGGGTGCCACCGCGCGCCTGCGCGGTCGCTGCCCCTAAGTGCAGAGTTCTCTTCGCAGAGATTTCTTTGCAGCGGTTTCTATGCAGCGGTTTCTATGCAGAGATTTCTCTGCTGTTTACCCTGGTGGCATGACCGAAACTGAGCAAGCAGAGCAGACAGAACCGAAGAGAAAGATCGACGCGCGCAGCCTGCACGGGCTGGCCCATCCGCTGCGGCTGCGGCTCCTAC
>DATCXL010000404.1:0-2490 GCA_036565825.1 Mycobacteriales bacterium | reverse complement strand
CCCGCGGCTGCCGGTTCTGCCAGGCCGGCATGATCACGCGCCCGGTCCGCGAGCGCAGCATCACCGGAATCGGGGAGATGGTCGAGCGTGGGCTGGCCGCCACCGGTTTCGAGGAGGTGGGCCTGCTGTCGCTGTCCTCGGCCGACCACTCCGAGATCGGCGAGGTCGCCAGGGGGCTGGCCGACCGGTACGAGGGCACCCAGACCAGTCTGTCGCTGCCATCCACCCGGGTGGACGCGTTCAACGTGACACTTGCCAATGAACTGTCCAGGAACGGCCGACGTTCCGGACTGACCTTCGCGCCGGAGGGCGGCAGCGAACGGCTTCGCCGGGTGATCAACAAGATGGTGTCCCGGGAGGACCTGATCCGCACGGTCACCACGGCCTACCAGCACGGCTGGCGCCAGGTGAAGTTGTACTTCATGTGCGGTCTGCCCACTGAAACCGACGAGGATGTGCTGGAGATCGCGGGTATGGCCCAGGATGTGATCCGGGCTGGCAGGGAGGCGACCGGCAGCAGGGACATCCGTTGCACCGTGTCGATCGGCGCGTTCGTTCCCAAGCCACACACGCCCTTCCAGTGGGCCGCGCAGTGTGACCCGGCGACGGTGGACCGGCGCCTCGCGCTGCTGCGTGCGTCGATCAACTCCGATCGTTCGCTGGGGCGCAACATCGGATTCCGCTATCACGACGGCGAGCCGAGTCAGGTCGAGGGACTGCTCTCCCGTGGGGACCGCAGGGTGGGTGCGGTGATCCGACGGGTGTGGCAGGACGGTGGCAGGTTCGATGGTTGGAGCGAACACTTCTCCTACCAGCGGTGGGAGCGGGCCTGCGAGCAGATCCTGCCAACCCACGGTGTCAGTCTGGACTGGTACACCACCCGGGAACGCGGTGAGACCGAGGTACTGCCCTGGGACCATCTCGATTCCGGCCTGGAGAAGGACTGGCTGTGGTCGGACTGGCAGGACGCGCTCGACGCCACCGAACTGGACGACTGTAGGTGGACACCCTGTTATGACTGCGGCGTTTGCCCGGGAATGGGAACCGAGATTCAGATTGGCCCGACCGGTAGGAAGTTGCTCCCACTCGCGGTGAAACCGCGATCCCTGACCGCCGGCTGACGCCAACCGGCCGACACGCCGGCCGACACGTCGACTGATGATACGAACGGGCGGCGCGACCGCCATCTGACCGAGGAGTCGACTCTGAACCAACGACGTCCCGACACCCCGACACCGCCACCGGTTGTCCAGCGGGTTCGGATCCGCTATGCCAAACGGTCCCGGCTCCGCTTCAGCTCGCACCGCGACTTCGCCAGAGCGTTCGAACGGGCCCTGCGCCGGGCCGGGGTACCGGTGGCGCATTCTGCCGGGTTCACCCCTCACCCCAGGGTCTCCTACCTTGGTGCGGCCCCGACCGGCGTGGCCAGCGAGGCGGAGTATCTGGAGATCGGTCTGGCCGAACGGGTGGACTGCGACCTGCTACGTGAGGCGCTGGACCGTTCGCTGCCCGCCGGCCTGGACGTGACCGAATGTGTCGAGGCCGGTCCCGGATCCCTGGTTGACCGGATCGATACCAGCCTGTGGAGCATCGAGCTGCCTGGTGGGTGCGCGGAGGAACTGCACCGTGCGGTCCAACAGTTCCAGGACAGCGAGGCGGTCGAGGTGGAGCGGCTGACCAAGAGTGGTCGGCGGAAGATCGACGCCCGGGCGGCTGTTGTGTCGATATCGGTGTGCGAGGCGATGGGTAACGAGGCCCGGAGCGCGCCACCGGTAGCCGTTGATTCGGCCTGTGCGATACTCGAAGTGGTCGTACGGCAGGTCACGCCCGCGGTGCGACCCGACGACGTGCTTGCCGCGCTGCGTGCCGTCGCTGGCTTCGTGCCACCGGTGCCGCCGTGGGCTACCCGGGTGGCACAGGGTCGGCTGGACGGCAGTGGCCGGATCGCCGACCCGCTGGCGCCAGACCGTGTGGCGTTGCGCCCGGTGCCGACCGTCGGTACCACCCCCGCGGGCTGACCAGCTCCGGGACTCGAGACTTGCGTGGCCGGACACCGTTCCGGTCACCAGAACGCCGCCCCCGAGCGGCTGCGTGTCCACGTTGATGCGCGCCCGGGGGCCGAACGGAGATCAGTCCGGATGCTCGAAAGCGAGCCCACCGGCGGTTCGGGGAAAACCGAAGCCTCGACCGCCGACACCCCTACCGAAGCCGCCAACACCACGACCACCCCCCGCCGTCGCCGAACCGTGCAGCGAGCCGCCGAGGAAGCCGGCTCCGCCCGCGCCAACCCGGCGCCTGACAGTCAGACCGGCGATGCCGGCAACACAGGTGGAGCCAGCGACCAGACCGGCACCGAGGGGGCCGCGCCGGCGAAGAAGTCGACCCGGCGCCGTGCCGTCAAGGCGACGGCCGACCAGCCACCAGCCGAGGCACCGGCCGCGGTGCCGGTTGCCGACCAGGCGACCACCGACGGCGGTTCGGAGCCGGCGG
>DATCXL010000392.1:0-4332 GCA_036565825.1 Mycobacteriales bacterium | reverse complement strand
TGCTGGCCCGCGACGACACGTTGGCCGCCCGGCTCGGCCGGGCCGGGCGCCTGCTGGCCCGCGACCGGATCGACGCACGGCACGCCGCATGGACGATGCTGACCAGCCTTGGCCTGCCGACCCACCCACTGGCCGGGAGCCTGGCAGCACTCGAGCACGAGTTGGACGCGCTGGGCACGCCGGAGAGCTCTCCGGCGCGGGGTGCGGCCCGTTCGTGCGTGGCCCCGCTGCCGAGTCGGCTGCCGGCGGACGGAGCGTTCCGGTGAACTCGCCGCTGCCTCCGTCGCTGCGCGAGGACCGGACCTGCCGGTTGCGGTTGATCGACAGCGGCGACGGCGGCACCGGCGACCTCGGAACAGTCGGGCCTGGACCGGGCCGGTCCGCGACGTCGACGCTGTCGACCGTGTCGGATTCGCCAACCCCACCAACCTCACCAACCATGACGACCACGCCGGAGGTCGGTGGCCGGGTCGTGGGTGGGGTGGTCGCCCTGCCGGCCCGGTCCAGGGCGCGGGTTCGGCGTGCTGCCGGCCGGGTGTTGCGGAGAACCTTCGAGATCGCCGGCGGCCGCCCACTGGTCGAACGACTGAGCGCCGTGCACGCCGAGGTGGCCCAACAGCGCGAGCAGATCGAGGCGATGCGAGCCGGCTGGGTGGACGCCGAACTCAGCCGGGCGGTACAGGACCGGGGCCTGCGCGACGCGGAGAGCAACCGGGTGAACCTGGAACTGCTCAAGGGCGAGGTGCGCGAACTGCAGCACACCCTGGAGGAGTTGGGGATGGCGTTCGCGCCGGCCACCGGGCTGGCCGGCGCCGCCGCCCGGTTCGCCGAACTGCGCGAGGCGGTGAACGGTCTGGAACGCCGACTGCGCAACCTGACCCTCACCGGGCCGGCCCACGACGGGGGCGGTCCCAACACCGTGGCGACGACCGCCGGACCGGCCCAACCGACAGAGCGGGCCGGGCACACCGAACCGACCCAACCAACAGAACCGGCCCAGACCTCCACGCTGTTCAACTACGTGGGCTTCGAGCGGCGGTTCCGTGGTGACCCTGAGGCGATCAACGCGACCCTGCTGGACCGCTACGGCGACCTGCTCGCCGGGCACCAGCCGGTGGTGGACATCGGCTGCGGCCGGGCCGAACTACTGGAGTCGCTCGCGGCCCGCGGCGTCGAGGTGGTCGGGGTGGAGCCCGACCCGGGCATGGTGGCCGAGGGCCGGGACCGGGGGGTCACGGTGCACCAGGCGCTGGCCGGGGAGTACCTGCGTTCGGTGCCGGACGCTTCGCTCGGCTCGATCATCACCACCCACGTGGTGGAGCACCTCCCGTTGGACGCGCTGATCGAGATGCTTGAACTGTCCGTGCGCAAGTTGCGACCGGGCGGGGTGTTCGTCGGCGAGACACCCAATCCGGCGTCGCTGATCGTGCTGGGCAACTCCTACATCCTCGATCCCACCCACGTCATGCCACTGCATCCGTCACTGCTGGCGTTCCTGTGTGAGAGCGCCGGCTTCCGTGACGTGCGACTGCGGTTCTACTCCCCCGCCTCGGGCTACCAACTTCCCGCGGTGCGACCACCCGGGCGTTCCCCGAGATGGGCGGTCGCCATGGCCGGTCAGGTCAACACCGCCTTCGACCAGCTCAACACCGTGCTGTTCGGCCCGCAGGAGTACGCCGTGGTCGCCCTCACCCCACCGCGGCCGGATAACTGACTCTGATTCCAGTCCCTCGCCGAGGCGCAGCCCATTCCACATCCGCCGGATCCGGGCTCCCCGTGGTCAGTTAGGCCGGGTCAGGCTCAGCCAGGGTCGGTCAGGCCGACGCTGGCACCGGGGTCACCCGACCATCAGGGCCGACCACACCGAGGAACACCGGCACGTCGTAGGAGTTGGGTCCGGCCGGCACGTCGGCCAGTCGTTCCGGCAGCTTGGTCACGTGGGCGACGAAGAACGGGCGGGGAGCGGCCGCCCCGGCTACGAAGGGCACCGCCGCCGCCTTCTCCGCGATCACGTACAGCCGCCGTCCGTGCAGGTCGGCGTCCGCCCGCACCCGGGCCAACGCCGGTGCGTTCGGGACGGCCATCACCGCGGATGGCACATTGCAGAACGAGCGCATCGCCTGGGTGTAGGTGCCGATCTGCGACCGGCCCACCGACAACACGGCAGCATCGTCCGGCAACGCATGGCAGATCGCCCGGACCTGGGCGAGCTGCGGCACACCGATGCGGACATGTCGCACCGGAACGGTGACCTGCGCCGCCGAGCCGACCAGCAACAGGCCCAGGCCGACCGCGACGTACCGGTACCCGCGTCCCCGGCCGGCAAGCCGGTACAGCAGGTAGCAGGCGCCGGCGAGCATCCCGGGAATCACCACCGGCAGGAACCGACGGATGGCCCAGACCTGGTCCGGCGAGATACTCGCGTCGATCAGGTACAGAGCAGCCAGTGCCAGCACCATCCCGATCGGACCGAGCAACGGCAACTGCCGGTGCCAGACCATCCGGTGCACCAGCAGCGCCAGGCCAAGCACCGACAGGACCACCATCGGCCAGCCGTAGTACCAGCTGATCCACGACACCGTCTGCTCGTAGTAGGTACGACACGGGTCGACAGGCAACCCGAGTCCCCGCTGCAACGAGCCCAGACCGGAGCCGCAGTCACCGTGCCCCCGCATCCACCACGGCCGGGAGGCCAGCGCGGCGAACCCGACCAGCACGCCCGCCGATCCGCCTACCGACCAGCGCCGACGCTGACGGTCGGCCAACAACCAGCCCACCACAGACGTCCGCCATGCGACCAGGACCACCATGGCGCCGACCGCGGCCAGCCCGACCCCGGCGGCGATCAGCCGGACCACGTTGCCGCGCAGGTCGTGGTAGTAACCGCTGGACAACCGGGTGGCGTCGAGGTACCCGATGCCGGCGGTCAGGACCATGCCGCCGAGCAGCAGGGCGATCCGGACCGACCAGCCACGGCGTTGGCCCGGGCCGGCGGCGGCCAGCAGCACGGCGGCCGCCACGACGATGGCCAACAGTGCGGCATACCCGTCGATCCGGGCCATCGCCGAGGATCCGGCGACGATCCCGGCGACCAGGAACTGCGCGCCGCGTCCGGTCTCGATCGCACGCCACAGCACCGACAGGCCACCGAACAGCAGAAGCAACGTCAGCGGCTCGGTGTAGGTGTCGCGGCTGAAGGCCACCATCGGCATGGACACCGCCAGGGTAACCATGGCGACCAACGCGAAGGCCCTGCCGGCGAACCGCCGCACCAGTCCGAACAGGGCCAGCAGAGCCAGCGCGCCGATCAGGCAGTTGACCCTGAACAGCCCGCTCGGCCCGGCGATCCAACCACCCACACCGAGCAGCACCGGCAACAGGTGGTTTCCCTGCGCGTAGACGTCGGTGGGGTGCGACGGGTCGGGCCGGAACCCGGCGGAGTTTGGCGTGACACCGGCGGTGTTCCCGAACACCTCGCTCTGGGCCGGGATCAGGATGCTGTGGTGGTGCACCAGCCACTGGCCGGCCAGCGAGTAGGTCGCCGGGTCGCGGGTGGCGTAGATGTTCTGTGCCGCGTACAGGCCGTTGAAGACGAAGAAGGTGATCGCCACGGCCAATGCCGCGACCACCCAGAGTCGGTCCCGTGGCCGGGCCGGTTCGGGGTCACGGTGCAGGACCGCGACCACCGCCACGACCGCGCCGACGGTACCGAGCAGGATCACCAGCGGTACGACCGCGAAGTCGAGTAGCAGCAGCACCATCGCGGGGATCCCGAAGCCCGCGATGGCGGGCCCGACCAGATCCGGCAGGCGTTCCAGTACGCCACACGTCCGGCCGGAGGGTGCCGCGGGACCGGCCACGGCGTCCTGCTCGTCCGCTTCGATCAGCACCGTGTCTCCTCGGCCCCTCGGGCCCTTCACCGGACATACGTCAGCATTTACCCCAGAACCGCGAAAGACCTACAATCCAACACACGACCAGACACCCCAGCCAGCCGGACAACCGGGTGTCGCTGGAGTTCGGAGGTGTTCTCGCGGGCACTCAGCAAGCGTCCGCAGGCCTTCGTCAAGCCAGGAAACGCCAGCCGATCCCGGGGCGGGCCTACCGTACTCCCGCTCCACGCCTGCCCCGGTACGGCTGGCCGGATGCCCTCCGTGACCGGCTCGGGACATCCCCAGGATTGACCTGGCGGTACCCGTGGGGTCGAAGTGGCCTTCCTCACGATGCCGTTGATAGGTTGATTCTGCGGTTCGGCTCCGCAGAACGACCGTTGGGCGCAAAAAGTCGACCGCTCAACGCGCGGAACGCGAGTTGACGCGGCGGCTGTGTGAG
>DATCXL010000380.1:0-11226 GCA_036565825.1 Mycobacteriales bacterium | reverse complement strand
GCAGGATCGGGTTCACCGTGCTGCGTGGCACCCGGCAGCGTCGGGTGACCGTGCACCTGTGACGTGACGCGTTACAACGACCCTGATGATCCACTCGCAGATGCATTGGGATGGCTAATCCTGATTATTACTGTCTGAGGCTTTACAAGGTCACACCTTGGCGGCAACATCATCTGTCAGTACGCGCACCACCACGCTGGGTCACGGGGTCCGAAGGTCATACCGCAGCAAACCCTCCTGATGGGAGCGAGACGGTGGCCAAGGCGCGCTCGGTCCTGATGTCGCTTCTCGCCGTGTCCATGGCGGCGTCGGGGTGCACCTCCAGCGTGCTTGGCGCCAACCGCACCGGCAACCAGCTCGTGGTCGCTCTTGCCGAGGCACCCGACGCGCTCGACCCCACCACCTCGAGCACGTTCGTCTCACGCATCGTCTACGCGAACATGTGCGAGAAGCTCTTCGATGTCGACGCCGACCTCAACATCGTTCCGCAACTGGCCGCGGCGTTGCCGCGGATCAGCCCGGACGGACGGACCTACACCATCCGACTCCGTCCCGGGATCCGGTTCAACGACGGCACCAGACTCGATGCCGATGCGGTCAAGGTGACCCTGGACCGCTACACCACCTTCAAGGAGTCCAACAGGGCCGCCGAACTGGGCCCCCTGGCCAGCGTGCGGGTGCTCGACCCGCTGACCGTCCGGCTGCAACTGTCCCAACCGTTCGCACCGTTCACCTCGATCCTGGCCGACCGGTCAGGGATGATCCTGTCCCCGACACAACTGCACAAACTCGGCGACAACTTCGCCAGGCATCCGGTCTGCGTCGGACCGTTCTCCTTCGCCAACCGCCCCAGCGCCGACGAGATCGACCTGGTCAGGTCGCGGTACTACTACCACCGCGACCAGGTACATCTCGATGGCGTGGTGTTCCGGGTGGTGGCCGACTCCAACGTGCGGGTGGCCGACCTACGGGCCGGTGACGTCGACGTGGTCGACCGGGTCGCGCCCCAGGACGTCGAGGCGGTCAGCGACGACCCGGACACCACACAGATCTCCCGCACGTCACTGGGATACCAGGGCATCGACCTGAACGTCGGCAACGCCCACGGAGCACTCAACGACTCCGGCCCGGTCGACAACCCGTTCTCCCGACATCCCGAACTGCGGCGGGCCTTCGAACTCTCGCTTGACCGAGACGTGATCAACAAGATCATTTTTGGTGGGCAGTACGTGCCCGACTGCACCCCGATCCCCACCAACAGCCCGTGGGCCACCGGCACCACCTGTACCCGGCGCGACGTCACCACGGCCCGGGCACTCGTCGCCCGCAGCGGGGTGAGAACACCGATCACGGTGCCGCTGGTGGTGCAGGCCGCACCGCTGCAGGAACAACTCGGCGCGATCATCCAGGCGATGGCAAAGGACGCCGGTTTCGACGTACGGGTGGCGCCCACCGAGTTCACCACGGCACTCAAACTCGCCCAGGGCGGCAGATTCACCATGTTCCAGGTTGGTTGGTCCGGTCGACTCGACCCAGACCAGAACATCTACAGCTTCTACGCCCCACACAGCGGGCTCAACTACACCGGCTCGGACGATCCCACCATCACCAACCTGCTCGCCACCGCCCGTACCACCACCGACCAACAGGCGCGTAAAGCCCTCTACACCCGGTTGGCCGACCAACTCAACCAGGAGCGGTCGATCATCTACCTCTACCACCCCACATTCGTGTTGGGCCTGCGCAGATCGGTCACCGGCGCCCAGTTCTACGGCGACGGGCTGATCCGGCTCACCACAGTCCAACTCGACGACGGCGCCTGATCGAGCGGCCCGCTCACCCCCGGGAGGTTCCGTGCGGTGGTACCTGACCCGACGCGTGGCAGCGTCACTGCTGACCCTGTTCCTGGCCACCATCGTGGTCTTCCTCGGCGTGCGCGCGCTGCCCGGCGACCCTGCCGTGGCGCTGTCAGCGGAGAGCAACGACCCGGCGGTGGTCGCGGCGATCCAGCACAAGTACCACCTCGACGAACCGGTGGTCTCCCAGTACGGCCACTGGTTGGGGCTGGCCCTCACCGGCGACCTGGGCGACTCCCCGCTGACCAGGCTTCCGGTGTCCTCGGTGTTGGCCAACCGTATCCCGGTCACCGTCGAACTGACCCTGCTCGCACTGGTCATCGGCCTGGTGATCGGGGTGCCGGCGGGGGTGATCGCCGCGGTACGGCCCGGGCGGATCACCGACTACCTGGCCAGCGGGGTGGCCCTGGCCGGACTGTCCATCCCGCACTTCTGGTTCGGCATCGTGCTCATCCTGCTGCTGGCCGTACACCTACACCTGCTGCCCGCCGCCGGATTCGTACCGATCCTGCAGGACCCGGTGTCCAACCTGCTGCACATGCTGATGCCCGCGTTCGTGCTCGGCGCCGGGCTCGCCGCGGTGATCATGCGACAGACCCGTTCGGCCATGCTGGAATCCCTCGGCGCCGACTACATCCGCACCGCCCGGGCCAAGGGCCTGTCCGAATGGTCGGTGGTCACCGTCCACGCGTTACGCAACAGCCTGGTCACCGTGGTGACCGTCTTCGGCCTGCAACTGGGCGCGCTGATCGGCGGCGTGGTCACCATCGAACAGGTCTTCGACATCCCCGGCATCGGCAAACTGACACTCGACTCGGTGTTCCAACGTGACTACCCCACCCTGCAGGGGGTGGTGCTGCTCACCGCCGCCGCCTACATCCTGGTCAACCTGCTCGTCGACCTCACCTACACGGTGATCAACCCCCGGATCCGGGTGACGGGAGCGCCCACGTGACCGTGACACCGGTCGACCCGCAACCGGCCCTGACGCTGACAGCCCGAGCGTTACGCCGCCGCCGCGCCCGACGGCGGTTCACCGCCCGACCGTTGGCGGTGGCCGGTGCACTGGGCGTGGCTCTGGTGGTGATCTTCGCCGTGTTCGCCCCACTACTGTCCCCGGTCGACCCGAACGCGCCGAACTTTGACACCGTGCTGGCCGGACCCTCCCCACACCACCTGGCCGGCACCGACCAACTCGGCCGCGACGTGTTGTCACGGCTGTTCTACGGGGCCCGCTCGGCACTGCTCGCCGGAGTGCTGTCCACCCTGCTGGCCACCGTGGTCGCGGTACCGGTCGGCCTGCTCGCCGGGTACTACCGCCGGATCCTCGACGCGGTCGTCATGCGCATCATGGACGTCGCGCTGGCCTTCCCGTTCCTGGTGCTCGCCGTCGGCCTGGCCGCTGTCCTGGGTCCGTCCCTGGTCAACGCCACACTGGCACTGGGCATCGCCCAGATCCCGGTCATCGTCCGCATCACCCGCGGTGAGGTACTGGCCGCCCGCGAACTCGACTACGTCGCCGCATCGGTGGTCAACGGATCGGGGTCTGCCACCATCATGGCGCGCCAGATCCTGCCCAACGTACTCAGTCCGGTGGTCGTACAGGCCACCCTCACCATCCCCACCGCCATCGTCGGCGCGGCGATCCTGTCCTACCTGGGCCTGGGCGTACAACCACCCACCGCCGACTGGGGAGCGATGCTCTCCGAGGCGCGGATCTACCTGTCCCAGGCGCCCTGGCTCGGGGTGTTCCCCGGGCTGGCGATCTTCCTCACCGCGCTGTCGTTCAACCTGCTCGGGGACGGGGTACGCGATGCACTCGACCCGAGGATGCGGCCGTGAACGCGGCCGGCACACCGACCGCCGTACCGGCGCCCACCGCGCAGCGAGGACGAGCATGAGCACCCTGCTGGAGATACACGACCTGACCATCTGGTTTGACACCGACGAGGGGCCGGTGCTGGCCGTCAACGGACTGTCACTGGCACTGGAACCCGCCCAGGTGCTTGCCCTGGTCGGGGAGTCCGGGTGTGGCAAGACGGTGACCGCGTTGTCGCTGCTGCGCCTGGCACCACCCAACGCACGGGTGACCGGCCAGGCTCGCTTCGACGGAAAAGACCTGCTCGCCATGCCCGGACGGCAACTGCGTGCGGTACGCGGCCGACAGATCTCCATGGTCTTCCAGGAACCGATGTCCTCACTCAACCCGGTGTTCACCGTGGGCAG
The DNA here is from genome assembly GCA_036565825.1 of Mycobacteriales bacterium. Lineage (GTDB taxonomy): Bacteria > Actinomycetota > Actinomycetes > Mycobacteriales > DASULA01 > DASULA01. The sequence continues at coordinate 7,144 of DATCXL010000380.1, read as the reverse complement.
GCAGATCGCCGAGGTACTACGCCGACACCGGAAACTGTCCAACCGGGACGCCAACGCCCGCGCGGTAGAACTCCTCGACCTGGTCCGCATCCCCGCGGCGTTGCGGCGGATGGAGGAGTATCCGCACCAGATGTCCGGGGGTATGCGTCAGCGGGTCATGATCGCGATGGCCGTCGCGTGCGACCCCAAACTGATCATCGCCGACGAACCCACCACCGCGTTGGACGTGACCATCCAGGCCCAGGTCCTGGACATTCTGCGCGACCTGCGGGAACGGTTCGGCACCGCGATTCTGCTCATCACCCACAACCTCGGCGTGGTCGCCGACATCGCAGACCGGGTCGTGGTGATGTACGCCGGACACAAGGTCGAACAGGCCCCCGTCGGCGAACTGTTCGCCACACCACAACACCCCTACACGATCGGCCTGCTCGGCGCCGTACCGCGTCGACAAACCCACCAGAGCGCCGACCGGAGGCTGGCCGAGATCCCCGGACTTGTACCGGTACTGCGCCAGACCCCGACCGGGTGCGTGTTCGCCCCCCGGTGCACCCGCCGAACCGACCCGTGCCAGGTCACCACCCCCGAACTGACCCCGATACCGCCCGACCAACACGTCGCCTGCCTCCACCCGGGCACCCGACAGGAGGTACCGGCGTGAACTCCCCGGCACCGTCAACACCGGACACCGGTCCGGTCCTGGCCGTCGAGGGCCTGCGCAAGCACTTCACCCTGCCACGGGTGGCCGGCGGTGGAGTGGTCCGAGCGGTCGAACAGGTCGACCTGACGGTCGGAGCAGGCGAGGTGGTCGGACTGGTGGGGGAGTCCGGCTGCGGCAAGTCCACCCTGGGCCGATGCCTCCTTCGGCTGACCGAACCCGACGCGGGCACCATCCGGCTACACGGTCGGGACATCACCCACCTGTCTGCCCGGCAACTACGCCCACTGCGCAGACGGATGCACATGGTGTTCCAGGACCCGTACTCGTCGCTGAACCCCCGCATGACAGTCGGACAGATCATCACCGAACCACTGCGGGCACACTCCATCACGACCCGCCGCGACATCGACTCGACCGCCGGCGACCTGCTCACCCGGGTCGGTCTGCCCACCGGCCTGCGAGATCGCTACCCGCACGAACTGTCCGGTGGGCAGCGTCAGCGGGTCGGCCTGGCCCGGTCACTGGGACTGGGCCCGAGCCTGCTGGTCGCCGACGAACCGGTGTCCGCGCTGGACGTGTCGGTACAGGCCTCGATCCTCAACCAACTGCGCGACCTACAACGCGACATGGGCTTCTCGTGCCTGTTCATCGCCCACGACCTGGCCACCGTCGAGTTTCTGTGCGACCGGATCGCGGTCATGTACCTGGGCCGCATCGTCGAGATCGGCACCCGTGAACAGATCTTCAACACCCCCATGCACCCCTACACCCAGGCGCTGCTGTCGGCCGCCCCGGTGCCCGACCCGCGGGTACAGCGCACCCGTCGGAGGGTGATCCTCGACGGTGACCCGCCCAGCCCACTCAACCCACCCACCGGCTGCCGGTTCCACCCCCGCTGCCCGGTCGCCGAACCACCGCGCTGCCGCGACCAGCTTCCCGAGCCGGTACACACCGGCGCCGGACACCTGACCCGATGCCACCTGGTGCGGCCGGACGGGCAGGCACCCAACCTGCTCACCGCCGACCGTCCCACCACCTGAGCGACTCCGCGGTAGGCGGCCCGACCGCGGTACCACCGACTGTCGCCACCGGCCGGCCAATCGCCGGTTCCAGGAGGGCGTATGCACGCGGTACCGTGAACGTGTGACGGAGCGGGTGACGGTGAGCCTGCCGGACGAGCTGCTGGCCGAGGCCAGACGGGCGGTCACGGCAGGCACCGCGGCAAGTGTCTCGGCGTATGTGGCCGACGCGGTACGTGCTCGGATGAAACGCGAACGCGCGCTGGCGAAGCTGGAGACCCTCTTCGGTGGGCCACCGCCGCAGCACGCCATCGACTGGGCACGCGGCGACAGCCGGCACGCGCAGGCGTCGTGATCGGCGGCAAGGTCCTCGACACCAGCGCGATCATCCAGTTCGCAACCCGACGGTCCGTTTACGCGCACGCAGTGGTGTGGAGCGCCGTGGACGGCGACGCGGTACTGGCCGTGCCGACCGTCGCGCTGGCCCGGGCCTGGGCATCGATCGACCCGGACCACCACGCGGCGCTCGACGTACTGGTGGGCCTGCCGGTGGTGGTCCTGGACTGCATGGACCCCTCCGCCCGCGAGGTGGGACTGTTCCTCGCAGGCTCGGGCAGCACCGACGTGGTGGTCGGGGCGGTGGCCTGGTGCGCGCTGCGCCGTGGGTGGCCGGTGGTGACCGCCGAACCTGGCCCGCTACACGCCGTCGACCGGGCGGTCCAGATCGAACGCCTGCCCTGACCGTCCGTGGTGCCGCGGGTTCCGACCGGCTCAACCCGGTCGTTCTGGGTAGGCTGCGAGAACGGCGGAGGGGCTCGCCGTCAAATGCGACAGTCGGTCGCCAACGGTCCCTGCCAGCTCGGTAGGGAGGCCCACATGCGTTCGAACAGACGGGCGGCTACCGCGCGCCCGGACACCCCTGGGAACCGAGCGGTTCAGCGCGGGCCCACCCGACCGGAACGTCGACCGGCCCGCCGGCCCCGGTCGGTCGACCAGGGCGTGTACCTGGCCATCGCGGCCGGCGGCGCGGTGGGCGGACTGGCCCGATGGGGCGTCAGCGTGGCACTGCCCACCCACCCCGGTGCGATTCCCTGGGCCACCCTGTTGACCAACGTGACCGGATCCTTCCTGCTCGGCGCGCTGATGGTCTGGGTACTCGACGTGTGGCCCTCCAGCCGCTACCTGCGTCCGATGCTGACCGCCGGCGTCCTCGGCGGATACACCACCTTCTCCACCTTCGCTCTTGAGACCCGCGGCCTGCTGGCCGCCGGACAACCGGCCCGGGCGTTCTCCTACGCGATGGGCAGTCTCGCCGCAGGCCTGTTGGCCATCTCCTGCGGTGTGGTGTTGGCACGGGTACTCACCGGCCACCCGATCCGCCGCCGCAGCCGTGACCTCGCTCCCGGGGAGGTGACCGATGAGGCCACACGGCCGGGCCTGCAGGCTGACGGTGTTCGTCGGTGAGGACGACCAGTACCAACACACCCCGCTCTACGTCGAGATCGTGCACCGCGCACACCGCGCCGGGCTGGCCGGGGCGAGCGTGTTCCGGGGTGTCGAGGGGTTCGGTGCGTCGACCCACATCCATACCAGCCGACTGCTCAGCCTCGGCGCAGGACTGCCGGTATGCGTGGTCATCGTCGACGAGGAGGAACAGATCCGGCAGTTCCTGCCACAGCTGGACGAGATGATCGAGGAGGGGCTGGTGGTCATCGACCCGGTGGAGACCCACCGGTACGTGCGTCCTGCCGCGACCCGTCCGGACGACTCCCGATGACCGCATTGCTGGTCGCCCTCGGGACGGCCATCGGAGCCCCGCTGCGCTATGCCGTGGACCGGTTCGTGCAGCAGCGTCACGACGGCGTGTTCCCATGGGGCACCTTCGTCGTCAACGTGCTCGGTTCGCTGGTACTCGGCATCGTCACCTACGCGGTGACCATCGGGGCCTGGCCCGACACCGTCACCGTGCTGGTCGGAGCCGGCCTGTGCGGCGGCTTCACCACATTCTCCTCGTTCTGCTTCGAGACATGGCGCCTGTTGGAGGCCGGAGCGGTACTGGAGGCCGAACTCAACCTGGTGGCGAGCCTGCTGGCCGGCCTGGCCGCCGCCGCTGGTGGCTGGCTGTTGGCCGGAGCGATCTGGTAACGACCCAGCCCGACCCCAACACCACGGGTGCCCGACAAATGGTGAAGACGAGGCAGTCACCGCGCCAATCCCGTAGCCTGCTCGCCGCGCGCGTTGCGCGATTGCCCCGTTGCGAGGATGAAGATGACGACCCTGCAGGGTGTGGATGTCGACGACCACATCACGTCGATCGAGGCCGAACTCGACCGGGAACGGCTCCACCGCAAGGTCCACGTGGCCCTCTACCTGTCCACCCTCCTGCTACTGGTGGCGCTGGCGGCCGCGACCGCGGTCACCGGCTCGGCATCAATGGTGCCACTGTCGATCTACGGCGGATGCGTGCTGGTCGCCGCGGCGGTCGCGCACACCGGGTACCTTCTCGGCCAGCGTGACAAGCTGGTCTTGTTGCGGTCGAAACTGGCCCGGCTACGAGACAGACGCAGGGACCTGGTCAGCGGGGAGGTTCGATTGCGTACCGCCGCGTACACCCGCTACCGCGACGGTATCCCCGACATGGTCGAGGCATACCGGCTACGGGCACACCAGCTACGGCGTCTACACAACTTCCTGCACTCGGTGGTCATCGCGGGCTCGGTCATCGCCGCCGTCCTGACCGCGTCCATGGTGGCGGCCGAGTGGGCGCGGTGGGTGGCGGTCGCACTCATGGTCGCTGTCGCCGTCTGCGCGGCCCTGTCGGGCCACTCCCGGTTCCGTGAACGTGCGCTACAACTACAACAGACGGCGAACCAGATCGAGAAGGAACTGCGCGCCGCCGAACTGCGGATCTGTGACTACCAGGCGAAGACCGACGAGGCGGTACTGCTCGCCCTGGCCATCAACGTCGAACAGATCCGCGACGACCAACGGCAACGTGAACAGCAACTCGACCAGCCCTCAGAGTTGCGTTACCTCCCGTTGGACGACCGCGGGTAAGAGAACCCCCGGCGGGGTGAGGGGGCGGTCCGGCCGCACCCGTTGTTCAACGACAGGCCGGATCGCACCCGCGAACCGGCCCGATCCGGCAGTCGCATACCCACCGCAGGTACCATCGGGCAGTTGGTTTCTCAGGCCGGGTGGAGTCAACGGGGCGCAGGCCGACATCCTGTTCCCCGGCGGGGGCGCGGGTGGAACCCGCCAGGCCCGGCGCATCGCGAGCCTCACAGGCCGTGACGCGAGGAGGATGGGTGCCGCCGACGACCGGGGAACCGGCACTGCACGCCACGTCCCCAACACCCTCCGGGCAGGTCCTCACCCTCCCCAACCTGCTCAGCGTCGCCCGCCTGGCCGGCGTACCGGTGTTCCTCTGGCTCCTGCTCGGCCCACACGCCGACGGGTGGGCCCTGGTGGTGCTCGCCACCTCTGCTCTGACCGACTACCTGGACGGCAAACTCGCCCGCGCGCTGGGCCAGACCTCCCGCCTGGGGGTCCTGCTTGATCCGGCCGCCGACCGGCTCTACATCCTCGCCACCGTGGTGGCCTTCGTGATTCGCGGCATCATCCCGCTGTGGCTGGCGGCCCTACTGCTCGGACGCGACGTGGCGGTGGGGGTGGGCCTGCTCGTCCTGCGCCGACACGGCTATGGCCCGTTGTCCGTGCACCAACTCGGCAAGGCTGCCACCTTCGCGTTGCTCTACGCGTTCCCGCTGTTGCTGTTGGGAGCCGGCCACGGCACACCCTCGCAGATCGCCCGCCCGATGGCCTGGGCGTTCACGATCTGGGGCGCCTCGCTGTACCTGTGGGCCGGGTTGCTGTACCTCATCCAGATCGGACGGATCGTGCGCGCCCCGGCACCCGGAGGACACTCCGGACCCGCTGAGCCACAGCGGGACACGGGAGGTGAGCGCCGGTGAGCACGGCGCCAGACGGCGTGCGGGACACGCCCAGGACGCCGGACGGTGACCGGCACAGACCAACCAGTCACCGACCCAAACTCGGCGCGATGTCGGTGTCCCTACTCAACGACCTGATGCACAACACCCTTGACGAGGGATACGCCCTGGCCGCCCAACGCCGAACCGAGGCGGCACGAGCCGGGCGACCGGTGCGCAGGTCCGGTGCGGTCAGTCAGGCACTCACCGCCGCAGCGCTACTACTGGTCGGGGTGATCCTCGGGGTGGCCTTCCAGCAGACCCAGCAGGACGCGCCGGCGTCCCAACGCACCCGGGACGCGCTGGTGCACGATGTCGAACAGCGCAGCCGGGTGAGCAACGAACTGCAACGACAGGCCGAGTCACTGTCTGCCGAACTGGCCGGCGAACGCGACGCGGCACTGGCGCAGAGCCAGGCAGGTGACGCCACCGCCAGCCGGCTGGCCAGACTGGAGGCGATGACCGGACTCACCGCCGTCTCCGGCCCCGGGGTGAGGGTCGTGATCGGCGACGCGCGTCCGAAGGCCCAGACCGATCCGGTCACCGGCCAGCCGGTCGTGGTGCCACCCGACGAGAACGGCCGAATCCTCGACCGTGACATCCAGAGCGTGGTCAACGCACTGTGGTCGGCCGGCGCCGAGGCAGTCACGGTGAACGGTGAGCGACTGTCGACAACCACCCCGATCCGGGCCGCCGGCGACGCTATCCTGGTCGATCTGATGCCGGTTGGTTCCCCCTACCGGATCGAGGCCATCGGCGATCCCGACATACTGTTGCCAAACTTCGTCGACAGTGTGGCGGCGCGCAGGTTCGAGACCTATGTAACCACCTACGGGATTGACTTTCACGTCGATCGATCGGACCGTCTGCGCATGCGGGCGGCCACCGAGGCGGTGGCACGTCACGTCGATCCACTACCCGGTACACCCGGGCCCGCGCCGACCGACTCGAGCCCCTCGGGCCAGACACAGCCATCCCGGATGGGCGCTCCCGGCGTCGCGGGCGCCCCCACATCCGGGGTTCAACCGGACTCCGGCACACCCACTCTCGGAGGTGGACGGTGATACCCGCACTCGCCCTGATCGTGGGTGTGGCCCTTGGTCTGCTCACCGAACCCCACGTCCCAACGGGCCTGCAGCCCTACCTACCGATCATGGTGGTCGCCGCGCTGGACGCGGTGTTCGGTGGACTAAGGGCTCGCTTCGACGGGATCTTCGACGCGAAGGTGTTCGTGGTCTCCTTCATCGCCAACGTGTTGGTGGCCGGACTGATCGTGTTCCTCGGTGACAAACTCGGGGTCGGCGCACAACTGTCGACCGGTGTCGTGGTCGTGTTGGGGGTTCGCATCTTCGGCAATGCCGCGGCCATCCGCCGGCACGTGTTCCGGGCATGAGCGAGGAACGGGCCGAGACTGGATCGGTGGACCCGGTGGACCCGGTGGACCCGGTGGACCCGGTGGACCCGGTCGAGTC
>DATCXL010000365.1:0-7187 GCA_036565825.1 Mycobacteriales bacterium | reverse complement strand
CCGCCGGGACGCCGGAGGTGATCCGACGTCGCCGGGGGCATGTGCCTGTGTGGACCGGGCAGGACACGGCTCCCGGCAAACGCGGGGGAATCAGCCGAGCGGCAGGGCGGACGGTTCCGGCTGGTTGTCGGGTTCGTCATCGGGGATCGGCGCCGGCTTGTGCTTGGGCAGAACGGCCAGTGCGACGACGAAGGCGACAACGACAAGGCCGACGGCCCACCAGAACGTGTGTCCGAACGCGTCGGCCATCAGCGGCGCGAGTTGGTCGCGGACCGCGGGCGGTAGCGTGCTGGTGGCCCCGGCTCCGCCGGAGCCCTGGCCGGGCGCGGCGGGGAGTCGGTCGACCAGCGCGTTGGCGAGCAGCACGCTGAGCACGGCGGTGCCGATCGACGCGGCGACCTGCTGGACGATGTTCAGCGTGGTGCTGGCGCGGGCGATGTCGGAGCGGCGCAGCGTCTGCATGGCCCCGCTGAAGGTCGGAATCATCGTGGCGCCCATGCCCATGCCGAGGATGAACACCCATGCGGCATAGAGCCAGTAGGAGGTGTCGGCCTGTAGTTGGGTGAGGCCGAAGAACGCCACGGCGACCGCCGCCAACCCGACGGGCACGATCCGGCCGACGCCGGTCCGGTCACTCAGTTTACCGGCGATCGGCATCGCCAGCATCGCCCCCAGTCCCTGCGGAGCCATCAGCAGGCCGGCGTTCAGCGCGCTCTCGCCGCGGACGGTCTGCAGGTACAGCGGGAGCAGCAGCATGCCGCCGAACACCGAGATCGCCATCAGTGCCAGGGTCAGCATCGAACCGGAGAAGACCTTGTTCGCGAACAGCCGAAGGTCGATCAGCGCGTCGCTGGTGCGCAGCCCGTGCCAGATGAACGCGGCGATCGCCAGCGCCCCGGCGATGGCCGGTACCAGCACCTTGGCCGAACCGAACCCGCCCGCGGAGTTGGACTGCGCCAGGCCGTAGATCAGTGCGGCCAGACCCGGTGAGAGCAGCGCGAGGCCGACCAGGTCGAGGCGCTCGCCCGACTGGCTGACGTCGCGAGGCAGTACGCGGATCGCGACGACCAGCGCCACCACCGCGATCGGCACGTTGATGAAGAAGATCCACCGCCAGGAGAAGTCGTCGACGAGCCAACCGCCCAGGATCGGGCCGAAGACAGGGCCGAGCAGCATCGGGACACCGATGACTGCCATCACCCGTCCGACCCGCTGCGGGCCGGCAGCCCGGGTCAGGATGGTCATGCCGACCGGCATCAACATGCCGCCGCCGAACCCCTGCAGCACCCGGAACGCGATGAGCGACGTGGCGTTCCACGCACACCCGGCCAGCATCGAGCCGACGACGAACAGCACGATCGAGATCAGGTACAGCCGCTTGGTGCCGAACCGGTCCGCACCCCAGCCGGTGAGCGGGATGACGGTGGCCAACGCGAGGGTGTAGCCGGTCACGATCCACTGGATCGTGGTGAGTTGGGTGTGGAAGTCGTCCGACAGCGTCTTGAGGGCCACGATCACCACGGTCGTGTCCAGGATCGACATCAGCGCGCCGAGCACGACGACGGAGGCGATCACCAGCAGGCCGCGGTCGAGTTTCTGGTCCGCTGGTGCTGTCGGTGGCGCGGGAACGGGTGGTGCGGTCGTCATCAACTGTCCTTCGAGGGGGTGGACGGACTGGACGAGAGCTGGGCGAAGGGTCGGACCGAAGCGGTCGGCTCACCGCACTGGTCGCCGCCCCCGGTCAACGCGGCCTGGTCGGGATGGCGGGGTCCGGGATGCCGAGTGCCCCACACGCGGCGGCCAGAGCGGTCGCGCGGACCACGGTGGGGTCGTCGGCGGGGTCGGTGCAGAACAACGCGGCGCGCACCCCGCCCAGGGCGGCCCGTACCCGGGTCCGCTCGGCAGTGCCGGGCGCGTGATGGCCAGAAAGCAGTTCGGTCAGGCGATCGTAGAGTGCCTGGTTCGACGTGAGCGCCGAACACCTGGCGACCGACGGGTCCTGGGAGAGCATCCTGATCAGCCCCGCGTTCGCGGCGACCAGGTCGATGTAGCCGGCCAGCACGGCGCGCCGGGCCGCTGCGGACGGCTGGGTGGTCGCGCCACCGACGAGCCGGGCCAACTCGTCCAGCACGGGCGCGACCAGCGCGGCGAGTAGGTCCTCCTTGGTTCGGAAGTGGTAGTAGAGGGCGGCCTTGGTGAACCCGAGCCGCTCGGACAACTCCCGGGTCGAGGTGGCGGCGAAGCCCTGTTCGACGAACAACTCCAGTGCCACCCGGAGAATCCGGGCTCTGGTGTCGTCCCGGGTCGGGACGTTGGGGCTCACGCGGTGGCACCTCTGCTTCGGTCGGACCGGTTGGCGGTCCCACCTCGGACTACGCCGACGACCATCGTACCCGTGCTTGACGGGCGACAGGTAAGTGGCCGCGTCTGGTGGGTGAACAGGTGAACCATGGTCAGTCACCTGCCGTTCCCAGGGCGGGGATGGCGTTGATAGCCTCGGTCGGTTTAATGACTGATGAGTAGATTGTCAGATTGTGATTTGCCGCCATCTGCTGCGTTCTGTGCGGAAGGGCCATGTGGCTCGAAGCCGCGAGCGACACCATGTCGACGTACCCACGGCCGATGTTCCGTCACCCTCCTGAAACCCTCCTGGGGCGCCCGCCGACAGCATGGTCAACACGCCGACCGGTGGAACGAGGATGACACGATGGACATTCGGCACCTACAGGCTTTCCTCAGAGTCGCCCAGGTGCTCAGCTTCACGCGGGCGGCAACAGACCTGAACTATGCGCAGTCCACCGTCACCGCGCAGGTCCAGAAGCTGGAGTCGCTGCTGGGCGTCTCCCTCTTCGAACGGTCCGGTGGCAGGGTGCGGCTGACCACCGCCGGGGAACGGTTCCTGCCCTACGCCGACCGGATACTCGACCTGGTGGCCGAAGCTCGGCGCGCGGTGACCGAGGGAGATGAGCCGAGTGGCACGCTGGTGGTCGGCACGGTGGAGAGCATCACCTCCTACCGGTTACCGCCGTTGTTCGAGTTGGTGCATCACCGCTATCCCAGGCTGCGGCTGTCGTTGCGACCCAGTGTGGGTTCTGACGCGTGTCTGTCCTTGCGCAACCGGGTGTTTGACGTGGCATTCCTGCTGGAGGCCGAGACGGAACATGCCGGCCTCACCAGTGTGGTACTCCGCGAGGAGGAGCTGGTCCTCGTCGCCATCCCGGAGCACCGGCTCACCAGTGCCGGCGCGATCGACCTGGACATGCTGCGTCAGGTTGAAGTAGTGGCGCCCGAGGCCGGCTGTGCGTACCGCGACCTGTTCGAGCAGGAACTGAACAGGGATCAGGCCGAGCCCGTGCCGTTGTTGGAGTTCGGCACGATCGAGGCGATCAAACGCAGTGCGCTGTCCGGACTGGGTGTCACCCTGCTACCCAGGATCACCGTCGTCGAGGAGTTGGCTGAGGGCAGGCTGGCGATTCTTCCATGGGATCCACCGTTCCGGGTCTTCACCCAGTTGGCGTGGCATCAGGAGAAATGGTTGTCCCGCGAGCTGAGTCTGTTCATCGAACAGGCCGTGCGGGTGATCAGCGGTCCTGACGACGGGGTGACCGCGACCGGCTGACCGCCGTGACCCGGCCAGCCGCCACCTGCGGTGGTGGGGCGGATGGCCGGGGGTTCGCGGCATGTCATCCGGTTTCCTTTCCGACGGCGACGTGGGCGCTGTCATCGCTGGTGACGACGGTAATCTCCGTCTCGGTGGCCTGCCCGCGGCGGGCGGGCAGCACGTTCCAACCCAGGTTCACACCAAGGCCGGCCAGCACGATGAACGGGATGCCCAGAGCCTGCGACACGGACACGTGGTGACCGTAGACGACGAAGTCAAGGACCATCGCCACCGCCGGGTACACGAAGGACAGGACGGCGATCTTGCTGGTGGGCAGCTTCTGGTAGGACGAGTACATCAGGGCGTACTGGATGCAGGTGTGGAGTATCCCCAGGCCCACCAGCCAACCCCAACGCCCACCCAACCCGGCGGTCGTACCGAGGTGGGTGAAGGGCAGCAGCAGCGGGATACCGACAATCACCTGCACCAGCGCGATGAGGTGTGGCCGGACACCCTTCAACCTCTTGGCGATGAGGGTCGCGAACGCGTAGAACACCGCCGCGAGCAACGCGTAGCAGATGCCGTGCAGGTAGGCGCTGTTGGTACTGTCGAGGCTGCTCGGCGTCAGGCCGGTGACCAGTACGAGCCCGACGAAGGCGACGGTAATCCATCCGATCTTGTTCGCGGTGAGCTTTTCCCGGAAGATTACCGATCCGAGTAACAACACGTAGAACGGCTGTGTGTGGTAGACGACGGTACCAACCGATATCGAGGTGAGCTGGAAGGACCTGAAGAGGAATGCCCAGTTGAACACGATGAACACGCCACCCAGGGCGGCGAGCAGTATCCGGTCGCGGGTGAACCCCGAGTTGCGGTAGTACCCACGAACGGCGCAGTAGAGGCCGAGAGCCACCGCGCCGAAGACGCAGCGGAAGAAGACGACGTTGAAGCTGCTGGTGTGCGACTCGAGCGCGAAGATACCGACCGATCCGGATATCAGCATGGCGAGTGTCAGTTCTGTGGCACCCATACTCTCGGTATTTGACCTGGTGGTCTCGAAGCTCATGAGGCGAAATACTCCTTGGGTGACTGGTTCTCGTTGTGGCCAGGTTCGGCTGCGGACGCGACCACGGTTGGATCACGTTTCCGACAACGGTTTGGTCAGGATCAGCTGATGGGAAATGCGTGGTACCGGCCGCTGGCCACCCACAGCTCGTAGAGTCCGCGCGGATCCTCGTTCCTCGGCTGCCGGTCGCTGTTCTGCGGTGGGACGCGTTGACGTTAGGACCGGCGGTTTCAAGTGGTCATGGCGACATGTGCTTCGCGACCAACTCGTTGAACACCTCGATAGGCTTCAGCCAGTCGAGGGTTTCGCGAGGCCGACCATTGAGTTGCGTGGCGACTCTATCCAGGTCGGCTTGGGAGTGCAAGGACAGGTCGGTGCCCTTGGGGAAGTACTGCCGCAGCAAACCGTTGGTGTTCTCATTGCTACCCCGCTGCCAGGGGGAGTGCGGGTCACAGAAATACACCGGGATTCCGGTCCTTACCGTGAAGTCGGCGTGGCGGGCCATCTCCTTGCCCTGGTCCCAGGTGATCGACCCACGCATGAACTCCGGACAGCGTCTCCATCTTGCGGGCGAGCAGGTAGGCGACCCGTTCGGCGTTACGGTCGTACGGTATTCTCACGAGCATCACGAACCGGGTGGTACGCTCAACCAGCGTGGCGATCTGTGATTTGTTACCTTTCCCGATGATCAGATCCCCTTCCCAGAACCCGGGAACGGCGCGGTCCTCGGCGATCTTGGGCCGCTCGGAGATGTTGACCATGCCGGTGATCTGGCCGCGAGCCACCGCTGGGCGAGACCGGGTGACCCGCCGGGTGCGGCCCTGGCGCAACGCCACGCGCAACCGGGTACGCAACTCGCCACGCGCCTGGAGATACAGGCGCTCGTAGATCGTCTCGTGGGACACCCGCATCTCCACGTCGTCGGGGAAGTCACGGCGCAGCCGGCGTGAGATCTGCCGGGGTGACCACCTGTCGGCCAAGCCGGTGTTCACCGCGTCGTGAAGCCGCTGCGACGACTCAAGTTTACGGGCCCTCGGCCGGGCCCTCATCCGCATACACCGCGCCTGCGCGTCACACGCCCGATAATCCCGCCGACCTCCGTTCCTGGCGATCTCCCGAGACACCGCCGAAATGATGCCTACCCAACCCTCGTGCTATCGCTCTCGCCGACAACCCACGAGCCAACCCCCGCGAAATAATTTCACGCTCGTCCACTCGCAGAAACTCCCGCACACCCACCAACACACCCTCACCAGTCGAAAAACACCCAATACCATATCAGGCGTCGCAACGACCACTTGACACTAAGACCGGATACCGGGTCAGGTCGAGTGCGCGTCCACCCGCAAGATCGATACGGCCATCGGAGTTGTCGATGGCGCCACCGGCCAGTGATGAGAGGCCGCCGCATTCGCGGTCCCGGGCGACCGAGCCCGCGGTGACGTGGCCGTGCCGGTTCAGGTGGGGATGGCTGAGGTGGCACCCGGCACGAGTCAGGGCCGGCTCGGGATGCCGTCCCGGTGGCGGCCGAGGCACTGGCTGGTGAACAGTTATGGGTATGACGCAGTCCGACGTGACGCAGCCCGACACCCTGACGATCACACACATCGGCGGTCCGACCGTGGTACTCGACCTGGGTGGCCTCCGGATCATCTCTGATCCGACGTTCGACCCGCCGGGCGCCTATCCGATCGGTGAACGTCAGTTGGTCAAGCTCACCGCACCCGCCGTCGAGGCGGGCACGCTCGGGCGCATCGACCTGGCACTGGTGTCGCACGACCAGCACCCGGACAACCTCGACGTGGCCGGCAGGTCGCTGCTCGGGTTCGTGCCGGTCGTACTGTCGACCCCGCTGGCGGCATCTCGGATCGACAACGTCACCGGGTTGCAGCCGTGGGAGACCACCGGGTTCGCACTTGCTGACGGCCGGGAACTTCGCGTCACGGCGCTGCCGGCGCGACACGGCCCGGTCGGCTGCGAATCATTTACCGGGCCAGTCACCGGATTCGCTCTGGACTGTGAGGGCCTGCCGCGCACGTACGTCTCCGGCGACAACGCGGCGGTGGAGCTCGTCGAGCAGATCGTCGACCGGATGGGGACCTTCGACGTCGCGATCCTGCATGCCGGTGCGGCGCGGACGCCGCTGCTGAACTCGGCCGCGCTCACCCTCACCACCACCGATGCCGTCTCGGCCGCACGCGTGCTGAGAACGGCGGCGATCGTGCCGGTGCACACCGAGGGCTGGTCCCACTTCAGCGAGGACGTCGACGCCCTCGCGGCGGCATTCACCGAAGCCGGGATGACCGACCGCCTCCACGTACCCACCGCGGGTGTCCCGCTCAGCTTCTCGGGTGCCGGGTCGGCCCCCAGCGGCGGATAGGGGCCATGCCCACCGGGTCTGTGCTCCTTTTTTTGGAACCGGATGGCTGTTGCTCAGCGGACCCATTCGTGTTTCGGAAATTCCTGGCTCGTATCTTCTCCTGCATCCGGGTTTTGTTGAATTCACTCTTTCGAGTGATC
>DATCXL010000044.1:0-6355 GCA_036565825.1 Mycobacteriales bacterium | reverse complement strand
CGTTCCCGGGAACAGCACGGAGCCGAGCGGGAACAGCGGGATCGTCTCGGGCATCGGGTCAAGCCTATGGCCTTCCGGCCGAAAAGTGATCTTCAGACCCGCGTGGTCGAGCCGGTTTCCGTATCGACCACGGCGCTGCCGACACGGTTGATGCCAGGTCCTCGCCGGGGCCGAGCCCGGCTCCGGAGTTGACGATGCGAGGGGCGGGCGCTGTGTTGTCTGCTGTGGGGGGCTTCGCTCCACCCCACACCCCCTCAACACCCCTCGGCACGCAGCACGACCGGAAGGGACCTTGGGACCAACGTCTAGGCTGGGCACAGGCTCCGCCGACGTCGCCGGACGCATACCCCCACCTGATCACGCCGAGGAGGGCGACCCGTGCTCCAACGTCTGGACCTGCGCGGTCATACCGCCGACCCGCGTGGGCTGCTGCCCCGCGCGAGACTCGACGTCGAGTCGGCCGTGCATGCGGTCCAGCCGATCTGCCAGGACGTGGCCCAGCGGGGCGCGCAGGCGGTGCGGGAGGCAACCAGCCGTTTCGACGGGGTGACCCTGACCGACCTACGGGTCCCGACCGAGGCTCTGGACCGGGCGCTGGCCGACCTCGACCCGGCGGTACGGGCGGCATTGGAGGAGGCGATCCGGCGGACCCGGCTGGTGCACGCGGCGCAACGACGCGACGACGTCGCGGTGGACGTCGCACCGGGCACCCGGGTCACCGAGCGGTGGGTGCCGGTGCGTCGGGTCGGCCTGTACGTGCCCGGGGGCAAGGTCGCCTACCCGTCCAGTGTGGTGATGAACGTGGTCCCGGCCCAGACCGCCGGGGTCGAGTCGTTGGCCCTGGCCTCCCCGCCGCAGCAGGAGTACGGCGGTCTGCCGCACCCGGCCATCCTGGCCGCCTGCGCACTGCTGGGTGTGTACGAGGTGTATGCGGTCGGTGGGGCGCAGGCGGTGGCGATGTTCGCCTACGGGGTGGAGGGATGCCCGCCGGTGGATCTGGTCACCGGACCGGGCAACGTGTACGTCGCCGCGGCCAAGCGGGTGGTGCGTGGGGTGGTCGGCATCGACTCGGAGGCCGGGCCCACCGAGGTGGCGATCCTGGCCGATGACACCGCCGATCCGGCCTTCGTGGCCGCCGACCTGGTCGCCCAGGCCGAGCACGACGAGTTGGCGGCCTGCCTTCTGGTCACCCCGTCGGTGCGGCTGGCTGATGCGGTCGAGGTCGAACTGGCCACCCAGGTGGCTGGCGCCCGGCACCGCGAGCGGGTGACCGTCGCGTTGGCCGGTCAGTCGGCCTGCGCGCTGGTGGACGACGTCGAGGCGGGCCTTGCGGTGGTGGACGGGTGGGCTCCTGAGCACCTCGAAGTGATCACCGCGGATGCGGCGGCGGTGGCGGCGCGGGTACGCAACGCCGGTGCGGTGTTCGTGGGCAGCCACGCCCCGGTGTCGCTGGGGGACTACCTGGCCGGATCGAACCACGTGCTGCCCACCGGCGGCACCGCCCGGCACACCGGCGGGCTTTCGGTGCAGTCGTTCCTACGTGGGATCCACGTGGTCGAGTGTGACCGGGCCGGACTCGCCGCGGTGGCGGGGCACGTGCGGGCGTTGGGTGGAGCCGAGGACCTGGCCGCGCACGTGGCTGCGGTGCGGGTCCGGGTCGATGGCGCCAGCGGCGTTGAGGCCGCCGAGCCGACGTCATGACCGGGCTCGATGACCTTCCGCTGCGTGACGATCTGCGTGGCCGTACTCCCTACGGCGCACCGCAGTTGGACGTGCCGGTCGCGTTGAACACCAACGAGAACTCCCACCCGCTGCCGGCCGGGCTGGTCGGGGATCTCACCGCGGCGGTGCGGGCGGCGGCGGTGACGCTGAACCGCTACCCGGACCGGGACGCGGCCGCGCTGCGGGCCGACCTCGCCGCCTACCTGAACGCGGGACCGGACGCGCCAGGGCTGACCGCGGCGCACGTGTGGGCGGCCAACGGGTCCAACGAGATCCTCCAGCAGTTGCTGCAGGCGTTCGGCGGGCCCGGCCGCACCGTGCTCGGTTTCACCCCGTCGTACTCGATGCACCCCATCATCGCGACCACCACCGGCACCGGCTGGGTGGACGGGCGCCGTGCCGGGGACTTCACCGTGTCGGCCGCGCACGCCGTCGAGCAGGTGCGCCGGCACGCCCCCGACATGGTCTTCCTGTGCTCGCCGAACAACCCGACCGGAACGGCGCTGGGTGTGGACGTGATCGAGGCGGTGGTCGACAGCGCCCCGGGCATGGTCGTGGTGGACGAGGCGTATGCGGAGTTCGCCCGACCCGGCGCGCCGAGCGCGCTTCGATCGCTGGCCGGTCACCCCCGGCTGGTGGTGACCAGGACGATGTCCAAGGCGTTCGGTATGGCTGGGCTGCGCCTTGGCTACCTTGCCGCCGACCCGGCGGTCGTGCAGGCGTTGCAACTTGTCCGGTTGCCCTATCACCTGTCCACCCTCACGCAGGCCGCCGCCCGGGCCGCGTTGGCACACGCCCCGGAACTGCTGGCCACGGTTGAACACATCAAGCAGCAGCGCGATCGGATCGTGCGCGAGTTGCCAAGGTTCGGCCTTGGATCGGCACCTAGCGACGGTAATTTCGTGCTTTTCGGGCGTTTCACCGATTCGACCGCTGCCTGGCAGGCACTGTTGGACCGCGGCGTCCTGGTACGCGACATCGGCATACCCGGTTGGCTACGCGTCACCGCCGGCACGCCCGGCGAGGTCGACGCGTTCCTGGTGGCGCTGGCCGAGGTCGCTCCCGAACACCGGTTGGGCGACGGGCATGATGGTGGTGTCGGTGAGGGCGTGGGCGGACAGAGGGGCTACCGATGAGTCGGGTCGGGCGGATCGAGCGGGAGACCCGGGAGTCACGCGTCCTCGTCGAACTCGACCTGGACGGTCCGGTCGGCACGGTGGACGTGGTCACCGGCGTGCCGTTCTACGACCACATGCTCGCCCAACTCGGTCGACACGGAGGCTTCGACCTGACCGTGCAGACAAAGGGTGACCTGGAGATCGACGCGCACCACACCGTCGAGGACACCGCGATCGCGTTGGGGCAGGCGTTCGCCCAGGCGTTGGGTGACAAGTCCGGCATCCGTCGTTACGGCGAGGCCACGATCCCGATGGACGAGTGCCTGGCGACCGCCGCGGTGGACCTGTCCGGCCGGCCCTACCTGGTACACGACGAACCCGCCGGGATGCCCCCGATGATCGGCACCCAGTACGCCACCACGCTCACCCGGCACGTGTTCGAGTCGTTCGCGCACAACGCCCGGCTGGCACTGCACGTACGGGTGCTCTACGGGCGCGACGCGCACCACATCGTGGAGGCACAGTTCAAGGCGTTGGCGCGGGCGTTGCGTACCGCGACCGAACCCGATCCCCGGATGCGCGGCGTGCCCAGCACCAAGGGCGTGCTGTGATGGCGGTCGTACTCATCGTGCTCGGTGGTTTCCTCACCGGCGGCACGCTGTCCCTGTGGCGCCAGGCGGGAGTACCCGGGGCCGAGGTCGCCCGGGTTCGGCAACTACGTGCGGCAGCCGTGCTGCTCGGCGTCGGCGGGCTGATGGCGCTGGCCGCGGGCGTGCTCCGGATGGTGTGAGGTGACCTCAACGTCGGTTACCTCGGTGCGGGTGGCGCGGGTGCTCAACGCGGTCGCCTCGATGGTGTTGGTCGTTGGCGCCGGATGGCAGGCGGTACTGGCCGTCACCGGCCACGGCTGGTGGCGGATGGCCGTCGCGGTCGGCGCGGTCTGGCTGGCCCACCACGCGGTGCGGGTTGTCAGGTACGGGCCGAGGGTGCGCGGATGAACGCCGTTGCGTCCCGGTCGTGTCCCGATGGGAAGAGGAACAGGTGAGTCGGCGGGTTGTCGTGCTGGACTACGGATCGGGAAATCTGCGGTCCGCGCAGCGGGCGCTGACCCGGGTCGGTGCGCAGGTCACGGTCAGTGACCAGGCCGCCGACGCGCTCGCCGCCGATGGTCTGGTGGTTCCCGGAGTCGGAGCGTTCGCCGCCTGCATGCGGCAACTCGTCGGGGTTGGTGGCGACGCGGTGATCCGCGAACGGGTCGCTTCCGGCCGGCCGGTACTGGGCATCTGCGTGGGCATGCAGGTGCTGTTCGAGCGGGGTGACGAGCATGGCGTGCTCACCGAGGGGCTGGGAGTGCTGCCGGGGGTGGTCCGCCGGCTGCGAGCCGACGTTGTGCCGCACATGGGCTGGAACACGGTGAGCCCGCCACCGGGCTCGATCCTGTTCGCCGGGATGGACCAGGGCACCCGGTTCTACTTCGTACACTCCTACGCGGCGGATGAGACTGGTGGACTGGTCACCGTGGCCGAGCACGGGCAGCCGTTCGTGGCCGCGGTGGAGAGCGGCACCGTCGCGGCCACGCAGTTCCACCCGGAGAAGTCCGGTGAGGCCGGCGCCGCACTGCTGGCGAACTGGGTGGGGAGCCTTGGTTGAGCCGGGAACGCGCCAGGCGCCGCGAGGCGCGGCAGGCAGAGTCCCGGCGGCGGGTCGCCGAGGCGCGGGCCCGTACCGAGCGCCAGGTGGTCCGGGCGCGTCGCCGGGCGCACCGTCGTCGGGCAGTCCGCTCGGTGTTGCCGTGGTCACCCGGGCAGCGGCGGAACCGACGCACCCGGGCTCAGCGGGGCAGCACCGCGGTGGCGGTGCTGGCCGTGGTGGTCCTGGTGTGGATGAGTACCGACTCGTGGTCGGTGCGGATCGTGCTGCTGCTCGCAGCACTGGTGGTCACCCCTGCCGTGATGACGTTGGTCCTGGATCGGAGTAACCGTTGACAACAGTGCGACGCCTGACCCTGTTGCCCGCCGTGGACGTGGCCGGCGGGCAGGCCGTCCGGTTGGTCCGGGGCGCGGCCGGCACCGAGACCCGGTACGGCGATCCGCTGGCAGCGGCGTTGACCTGGCAGCGTGACGGCGCCGAGTGGGTCCACCTGGTGGATCTGGACGCCGCGTTCGGTCGGGGCAGCAATCGGGACCTGCTCGCCAAGGTGGTCCGGTCGCTGGACGTGCGGGTGGAGTTGTCCGGTGGCATCCGTGACGACGAGTCGCTGGCCGCGGCGCTGGCCACCGGCTGCACCCGGGTGAACCTGGGCACCGCCGCGCTGGAGGACCCGGCCTGGTGTGCGCGAGCGATCGCGCAGCACGGCGACCGGGTCGCGGTCGGCCTGGACGTGCGCGGCACCACGCTGGCCGCTCGGGGATGGACCCGTGAGGGCGGGGAACTGTTCGACGTACTGGCCCGGCTGGACGCCGACGGGTGCGCCCGGTACGTGGTGACCGACGTAGGCCGCGACGGCACGTTGACCGGACCCAACCTGGACCTGCTGCGGTCGGTGTGCGCCGCCACCGACCGGCCGGTCGTCGCCAGCGGCGGGGTGTCCTCGCTGGCCGACCTTCGGGCACTGGCGGGGCTGACCGGTGACGGGGTGGAGGGCGTGATTGTCGGTAAGGCCCTCTACGCGGGGGCGTTCACCCTGCCCGAGGCGCTGGCCGTCCTGGCGCCGGCCGGCGCGGCATGAGGGGACTCGCACGGTGACCGTGGCGGTGCGGGTGATTCCCTGTCTGGACGTGGACGCCGGACGGGTGGTCAAGGGCGTCAACTTCACCGACCTTCGGGACGCCGGTGACCCGGTGGAGATGGCCGGCGTGTACGGCGCCGAGGGCGCCGACGAACTGACCTTCCTGGACATCACCGCCTCGGCGACCGGGCGGGCCACCACCCACGAGGTGGTGCGCCGGACCGCCGAGCAGGTGTTCATTCCGCTCACCGTCGGCGGCGGGGTGCGCTCGGTGTCCGACGTGGACGCGCTGCTGCGTTCCGGGGCCGACAAGGTGGGCCTGAACACCGCCGCGGTGGCCCGGCCGGAACTGCTCGCCGAGGCGTCCCGCCGGTTCGGGGCACAGTGCGTGGTGCTGTCGGTGGACGCGAGGCGGGCCCCGGGCACGCCGTCGGGGTTCGAGGTGACCACGCACGGCGGCCGGCAGGGCACCGGCATCGACGCGGTGGCCTGGGCCCGGCAGGCCCAGGACCTGGGGGCCGGCGAGGTGCTGCTGAACTCGATGGACGCCGACGGCACCCGGTCGGGTTTCGACCTGGAGCTGATCCGGGCGGTGCGCGCGGTGGTGAGCGTGCCGATCGTGGCCAGCGGCGGCGCCGGGGCCGTCGAGCACTTCGCCCCGGCGGTGTGGGCCGGCGCGGACGCGGTACTGGCGGCCAGCGTGTTCCACTTCGGCGTGCTGCGGATCGGCGAGGTCAAAGCCGCACTGCGCAACGCCGGCATCCAGGTCCGCTGAATATCCCGGTCG
>DATCXL010000309.1:0-3775 GCA_036565825.1 Mycobacteriales bacterium | reverse complement strand
CCGGCCACCATCGGGTCTGGGTGGGCCAACAGCGCGCGCAGGTAGTCCGCCTCGGCGGCCCGTACCCCGGCCAACCCCTCGGCCTGCGCGATCTGCGGCACGGTTCGCCCGGTGACCTCGCGCACCTGTTCGTCGTTGTCCACGTACGGCACGCCCAGCCGCTCGGCCAGCAGCAGCCCGACGGTGCTCTTACCCGAACCCATCATGCCGACCAACAGCACCGGCCAGCGACTCATCCGACATACCTCCGGTCTGCCTGACCAACCGCACCCACGGTGCCCGGATCGAGCAACAACACCCGCCCGGACAACGGCGCCGCGGCCACGTCGCCGGCCGACAGACCCACCCGTGCCGTGGTCACCGCGAGCACCATACGGTCCGTGCCCACGAACGCGCAGCGTGTGGGCCGGGGCACCGGCAGTCGCAGCACCCGGTCCACGCTGCCGTCCGGGGCGTACCGCACCACCCGCCATCCGTCCCACTTGCAACTCCACACGAAGCCCTCGGCGTCAACGGTCAGCCCGTCGGGGAACCACGTGCTCCCCTCGTCACTGGCAAACAGGCGACCGGTGCCGAGCCGCCCGCCGGCCATGTCGAAGTCGTAGGCCATCACCCGTTGGCGGGGCGAGTCCGCGTGATACATCACCTGACCGTCGGGACTCCAGGCCGGGCCGTTGGAGCAGGTCAGCCCGCCAAGCACCCGTTCGATCCGCCCATCGCCGTCCAGCCGGTACAGCGAACCGGTCGGCGCGGTCTCGGCGGTGTCCATCGACCCGAACCACAGCCGCCCGGCCGGGTCGACCGCACCGTCGTTGAACCGGTTGCCGGGGCGGTCGGTCTCCACCGGACGGACCGGGGAACCGGTGCCCACATCGGGGTCGTAGAACACCAGCCCATGTCGTAGCGCGGCGACCAGTCCGCCCCGTTCACGTGATGCCACGAAACCCACCGTGTCCGAGGTGGACAGTGATCCGACCCGGTTCACGGCCCGATCCGGCCGACGCGCGGGCCAGCCGGGCACCTCGGACCAGCCGGGTAGGTCGGGCCAGTCGAGCCAGTAGACCACCCGACCCAGGATGTCCACCCAGTACAGCCGGCCGGCCGCGTCGTCCCACAGGGCACCCTCACCCAGTTCACAGACCGGCGCGTCCAGTGGCGTGACGTTCACGGTCGCCGCCTCAGTCATCCCGCTGCTCCCGCCCGTAGGCGAGCAGGATCGCCAGGATGACCAACCCGTAGATGATGCTGCGGCCGTACTCGGGCACCCGCTCGGCCTGCAACAGGGTGACGATCGCCACCAGGGTCACCGAGCCGGCCACCGCACCGAGATAGTGGCCGCGGCCGCCCAGGATCGAGATCCCACCGACCACCACCGCGGCGATGGACTGGAACAGGTAGGGGTCACCCAACCCGAGTGAGGGCTGCCCTCCGTACCCGACCAGGGCCACCCCGGCCAGCGCGGCGAACAGTCCGCTGAGCATGTAGAGCACGACGGTGACCCCGCGTACGCTGATGCCGGCCAGAAAGGCGGCCCGCGGGTTGTTGCCGACCGCGTAGACCCTGCGGCCGAAGGTCGACAGCGACAGCAGCACCGACAGCAGCGCGGCCACCCCGGCCCACACCAGCAGGTCCACCGGAATCCCACCCAGATATCCGGTGACCGCGGCGCGCACCGAGGGTGGGGCGGAGGACGAACACGAGCCGCAGGTAAGCCCACTGCTCAGGCCGAGCGAGAGTCCTTCCAGCACACCGTTCATGCCCAGCGTCATCACCACCGGCGAGACCCCCAACCAGGCCACCCCGAGCCCGTTGGCCAGTCCGACCGCCAAGCCCGCGCCCAGTGCGACGGCCAGTCCCCACAGCGTCCGCGAATCCTGCCCGAGGGTGGTCGTGGTGAGCAGAATCGCCGCCGCGTTGAGTACCCACGGCATGGACAGGTCGATCCCTCCGACCAGGACGACGAACATCTGCCCGGCGGCGACCAGACCGGTGAAGCTGGCCAACACCAGCATGCCGCGAAGGCTGGCCCAGGAGGCGAACCCGGGATGGACCAGCGCGCCGACGACGACGATGGCGACCGCGCCGGCGAAGGCGTAGACCACCCGACGTGCGTTACCACCCAACCGCGACCATCCACCGGTGGCGGCCCGCCTGACGGTGTCGGTCACGATGTCCCCTTCCGCCTTCGGGCCAGCAACGTGACGGCGCTGCCGAGCAGCACCGCGACGATGAGGAACAGGCCCTGGAAGAACGCCTCATACTGTTGGTCGATGCCGGCGAAGAAGAGCACGTCCACCACCAGGGTGAGCGCGAACGCGCCGGCCACCGCGCCCATCGCACTGCCCCGGCCGCCGGCCAGCGCGATCCCGCCGATGACCACCGCGGCGATCGAGGTGAGGATGTAACTGTTTCCGGCGTTGGGGTCTCCGGATGTGGTGGTCGCCGTGTAGAACAACGCGGCCAGCCCGTAACACAACCCGGCCGCGGCGTATACGCAGACCTTCACCCGATCCACCGGGACACCAACCGCGCGGGCCGCGGCCTCGTCGCTTCCCAACGCGTAGACGTTCATGCCGAACCGGGTACGGCGCAGTACCCACCAGGCCGCCACCGCCAGTGCCACATAGGCCAGTCCAACCGGGGCGTTGGGGTTGGCCAGTACCTCGGTCACCCTGGCCGAGACCGACCCGCCCGGCTCGGGCAACACCTTCAGGGCCAGCCCGTCGTAGACCGACAGGGTGGCCAGGGTCACCAGGATCGGGGCGAGGCGACCACGGGCCACCAACACCCCGTTGACCGCCCCGGCGACCGCGCCGACCAGCGGCACCACGACCAACCAGCCCGCCACACCGCCCGGGCCGCCATCCAGGTGCAGCGCGGCCAGACCGACGCACAGGCTCATGATCCCGCCGACGGACAGGTCGATGCCGCCGGTGAGCACCACCAGGGACTGTCCGATCGCGGCGAACACCAGTGGCAGCGCCGCGTCGATCACCGAGGTGTAGTCGTACGGGGTAGGAAAGTGTTGTAGTTGGTGCCGGTAGAAACCGGCGTAGGCCGCGACGGTGCCGGCCAGTACGGCATAGCCGAGCAGGGTGTGCGGTGCCGGTAACTGACGTCGCCGGCCGGTTCGCGCGCCCCGGTGAGCCGTTGGGTCAACCGCTTGGTCGGCCATCGGGTCAGCCATCGGGTCAGCCATCGGTCGGCTCCCGTACCGAGGCGGCCACGATCCTTTCGGTATCGTGCACCGGCCCCGCCAGTTCCGCGACCACCCGGCCCTCGCGCATCACCAACACCCGGTGGCAGAGTTGGGCGATCTCCTCGGTCTCACTGGAGTACATGAGCACCGCCCTGCCCTGTCCGGCCAGGTCCGCGACCAGCCGGTAGAAGTCGTGTTTGGTGCTCGCGTCCACGCCGCGGGTCACGTCATAGAGCAGCAGCACGTCGGCCCTCGTCAGCAGCCACCGGCCCATCAGCACCTTCTGCTGGTTGCCGCCGGACAGCGTGCCGACCTGTTGGCCGGCCGGTCGGTCGGTGCGGATACTCAACTGGCGAATCACCCGGTCGACCGTGCGCCGCTCGCCGCCGCGACGCAGGAACCCGGCGATCGAGACCCGGTCCAGCACGGCCAGGGTCAGGTTGTCGCGCACCGACATGGGTAACACCAGGCCCTCGGCCTTACGGTCCTCGGGCACCAGCGCGATACCGATGCCGGCCCGGATCGCGTCGCGGGGGCGGCGCAGCCGGACCGGCCGACCGGCCACGCTGATCCGCC
>DATCXL010000306.1:0-6603 GCA_036565825.1 Mycobacteriales bacterium | reverse complement strand
GGCGGATCCATCTGGGACGGTCGGCCAGGGCGACGAGCACGGTACGAATCACGTCTGGGTCTCCTTGCCGAACAGTCCGGCCGGGCGCAGCAGCAGGACCAACGCCATGAGTAGGAACACCGAGATCTGCGACAGCGTCGGGACGTAGAGGTTCCCCAGCGCCTGCACCATGCCGACCGCGAATCCGGCCACCACCGAACCGAACACCGACCCGAGCCCGCCGATCACCACCACGGCGAACAGCACGATGATCAGGTCGGCGCCCATGTCCGAGGAGACCGCCCGCATCGGAGCGGCCAGCACCCCGGCCAGCCCGGCCAGGCCGGCGCCGAAACCGAACACCGGGGTAAGCCACCGAGACACGTCGATGCCGAGCGCCCGGGTCAGGTCCGGACGCTCGGTGGACGCCCGGACGATCCGACCGACGCGGGTGCGGGTGATCAGCAGCCACACCAGCACGCACGTGGCGACCGAGAAACAGAGCACGAACACCTGGTAGGTGGGGTAGTCGAACAGTCCCAGGTCGACGGTGCCGGGGAAGGGTGCACGGTCGTAGGGCTGGGACTGCACGCCGTAGTGCGCTCGGATCAGGTCCTGCACGACCAGAGCCAACCCGAAGGTCAACAGGAAGTTGTACAGCGGGTCCAACGGGGCCAGCCGGCGGATGACGGTCCGCTCGGCCAGCATTCCGGCCACCGCGAGTACCACCGGAACGACCGCCAACGCGGTGCCGAACCCCAGCCCGGAGTTGGCCAGCACGACCGCGCCGAACGCGCCCAGCATGTAGAGCGCACCGTGCGCGAAGTTCACCACCCCCAGCATCCCGAAGATCACCGAGAGTCCGAGGGCGAGCATGGCGTAGAAGCTGCCGTTCACCAGGCCGTTGAACACCTGCTGGGCAAACGCGGTCATCGATCCAGTCCTGTCCCCGGTGTGGCGTCCCACCCTGCCGGGCGGGACACCACACCCGTTCGTCAGTTCAGGTGGCAGTCGGTGGCGGGTGGCTCGAACGCCTTCTGGGCGGGGATGGTGGAGACCAGCGTGGTGAAGTCCTCAGGCTCGGAGGCCTTGCTCGGGTCCTTCACCTCGGCCAGGTAGGCGTCGTGTATCACCCGGTGGTCCTGGGCGCGGATCTCGGCGTTGCGGGCGAAGAAGTCGTCGAACTTCATCCCGCTCAACGTCTCGGAGACCTTGTCGGCGTTGTCGGTACCGGCCTTCTGGACCGCTTCGAGGTACTGGGTCACGGCCGAGTAGTTCCCGGCGTGGTCGAAGTCGGGCCGGTCCCCGGTGCGGGCCTTGAACTCGTCGGCCCAGGCCCGGGACCGGTCGTCGAGATTCCAGAACCATGCCGTGGTGAACACCGTGCCGGCCAGGTTCTCCGCGCCGATCGACTTGATGTCGGTGTCGAACATCAGCCCG
Organism: Mycobacteriales bacterium; assembly: GCA_036565825.1. Classification (GTDB taxonomy): domain Bacteria; phylum Actinomycetota; class Actinomycetes; order Mycobacteriales; family DASULA01; genus DASULA01. Next base: position 5,184 of record DATCXL010000306.1, on the reverse strand, counting down.
ACCGCCGGCTTGATGCCCTGCTTGTCCAGCCCGAACTGCTTGATCTGCTTGGCCACGTTGACCAGGTCACCACCGGCCTGCATGACCCCGATCACGTCCGGCTTGGGCTTGAGCGTGGGCGCCTTGAGCAGGAAGGTGGAGAAGTTGTCGTTGGGGAACGGGGTGGGGTCCTTGGCGACCACGGTGCCGCCCGCGCTCTCGACGGCGGTGCTGAACTTGGCCTGCATGTCCTGTCCGAACGCGTAGTCCGGATAGATGATGTACCAGTTCTTGCCGCCCTGGTCGGTCACCGCGGAGCCGGTCCCGTTGGCCAGCATGTAGGTGTCGTAGGCCCAGCCGAAGGTGTACTTGTTGCAGTTCTCCCCGGTCAGTGCGGTGGTGGCCGCACCGATGTTGATGTAGATCTTCTTCTTCTGCTTGGCCACGTCCGCGACCGCCAGCGCCGCCGAGGAGGTGGGTACGTCGACGATGATGTCGACCTTCTGCCGGTCGTACATCTCCCTGGCCCGGGTGTTGGCCACCGCCGGCTTGTTCTGGTGGTCCGCGGAGACCACCTCGATGTTGGTGGTGACCGCGTCGGAGGCGTGCCTCTTCTTGAAGTCCTCCACGGCCATCTTCGCCGCGGTCACCGAGTTCTCCCCGGCGAGTTCGGAGTACACACCGGACAGGTCGGTCAGCACACCGATCACGATCTTGTTGTCGGTCACCTTGTCGCTGGTCGAGGACGGACCCCCACCGCCGCATCCGGCTACCAGGATCCCCGCCAACACGGTCGCCGAGGCGACCGTGACTCTGTTACGCATCCTTGTCCTCCTGTTTCCGGGTGGGGCTGACGGTCAGATGCCCAGGTGTTCGAGCAGTTCGTGCTCCCGCTCACGAACCTCCGTGCTGTCCAGAGACTCGACCACCCGGCCCTGGGCCAGCAGGTAGTGCCGGTGCGCGACCGTGGTCGCGAAATGCAGGTTCTGCTCGATCAACAGCACCGCCACCCCCTGCGCGGTCGCCTCACGCAGGATGTCGCGGATCTGGCTGACCACGACCGGGGCGAGACCCTCGGTTGGCTCGTCACACAGCAGCATGCGGGCCCCCATGTGCAGCGCCCGGGCCATCGCCAACATCTGCTGCTCGCCACCGGACAGCTTGCTGGCGGCGGTCCGCCGGCGTTGCGCCAGCACCGGGAACGTCTGGTAGACCCGGTCCAGCGACCACCGGTCCGGGCCGACCGACGGTGGCAGGACCAGGTTCTCCTCGACCGTCAGCGTCGCGTAGATACCGCGGTCGTCGGGTACGTACCCCATGCCCAGTCGGGCCCGCCGGTGCGCCGGCATCCGAGTGATGCTCCGTCCGGCGAAGGTGATCCCGCCGGACATCGACGGATGCAGGCCCATCAGGCAACGCAGCAGCGTGGTCTTGCCCGCGCCGTTGCGTCCCACCAACGTGACGGCCTCGCCCTCGCCGACCCTCAAGGAGACGTCGGTCAGTACCCGAGCCTCGCCGTAGCTGGCGCTCAACCGGTCCACCTCAAGCACTGGCGTCCCCCAGGTAGGCCGCGACCACCCGCGGATCGGTCCGGATCTGCTGGTAGGCGCCCTCGACCAGCACGGCGCCGCGTTGCAGTACGGTGACCTGGTCGGCCAACGAACCCACCACGCTCATGTTGTGTTCGACCATCACCACGGTGCGTCCGACCCGCACCTGCTGGATCAGGTCGACCGTCCGCGCCACGTCCTCCAGGCCCATCCCCGCGGTCGGCTCGTCCAACAGCAGCAGGCTGGGTGACAGGGCCAGCGCCAGCGCCAGCTCCAACGCCCGCTTCTGGCCGTAGGGCAGGCTCGCGGCCGGGCGCGCGGCCTGCCTGGACAGTCCGGCCTCGGCGAGCAGTGCCATCGCCCGGTCCCGGAACCTGGCCAGTACCCGGTCCGAACGCCAGAACTGCCGGCCGGTGTCGGTACGGGCCTGCAACGCCAGTTCGACGTGCTCCACGAGAGACAGCTGCGGGAACAGGTTGGTCACCTGGAAGGACCGGGCCACTCCCAGCGCCGCGATCCGTTCGGGCGGTAGACCGGTGATGTCACGCCCGGCCAGCAGGATCCGGCCGGAGGTCGGCTTGAGGAAACCGGTCAGCAGGTTGAACAGGGTGGTCTTGCCCGCGCCGTTCGGCCCGACCAGGGCGTGCACGCTGCCCTCGGTGACCCGCAGGTCGACACCCTGCACCGCCTGGAAACCCTGGAACTCCTTGGTCAGGGCCCGGGTCTCCAGCACAGTGGTCGGATCGGTCATTTGCCCTCCGCGGGCCGTGGTACGGGTTCGATGGTTCGAGGCGTTCTGCGCAGGTCGGGATGGGATGCGGCCTGTCCCACCGCGGCAGACTAGACAGTGCGACCGGGGCCGTACCACGGACTTCTCCTCCACAATGTGCGCCGTGATGTGGCGGGACCCCACGCCCGTCGGTACCAACCTTCGGGACCGGACATCGACAGTTCTGTGGTATCGCCACATACCGCGGCCGATCAGGCGTACGTTTCCCCCACCTGCCCCAGAGGCACGACGGGAAGGTGCCATGGCCGCGCAGAACGCCCCGACAGACGACGGCCTGTCCTTCGCCGCGACCCTGCTGGACCTGCTCGCCCAGGAGGCACCCGAGGCGGACTACCAGGCCCTGCTCGACTCCGCGCCGACCATGGCCCGCGCCCGGACCGAGCCACTGGTCGAACGGGCACTGACGATCCGCCGCACGTTGGAACACCGGATGCGCCGTCAGACCGAACTGGTCGCGCTGTACGAGACCGCGGGCGATTTGTCCTCACAGCGGGACTCCGAGACGGTACTGCGCGCGATCGTCCGGCGCGCCCGTGACCTGCTCAACACCGACGTGGCGTACCTGATGGTCAACGACGAGACGCACAACTACACCAGGATGCGGGTGACCGAGGGGGTTCACACCGACGCGTTCAAGGCCACCAGACTGGACCTGGGCTCCGGCCTGGGCGGGCTGGTGGCCAAGACGAACCGGCCGTACGCCACCGCCGACTACTTTGCCGACTCGCGGTTCGTGCACACCGTGGACGACGCCGTGCGCGGCGAGGGGCTGGTGGCCATCCAGGGAGTCCCGCTGAACCGGGGCGACCGGGTCATCGGCGTGCTGTTCGTGGCCAACCGCCGGGCCGGGCCCTTCAGTGCCGACGAGGTCACCCTGCTCATCTCGCTGGCCAACCACGCGGCCATCGCGATCGAGAACGCCGCGCTGTTCCAGGACGTGCGCCGCGCGGTCCAGGATCTCACCCAGGCCAACCGGGTCATCCAGGAACACCGCGAGTCGGCCGAACGCGCCACCGCGCTGCACGAACGCCTGATCAACATCGTGCTGGCCGGCGGCGGCCTGTCCGACGTGGCCCAGGCGTTGGCCGAACTGCTGGCCGGCAGTCTGCTGGTACTCGACCGCAACGGCCGGGTGACCGCCGGGGTGGGCGACGACGAGTTCGTGATGGCGACGCTGGCCCGGGGAGTACTTCCGGCCGGCTGCCCGGCGGCCCGCGAGGTCGGGCTGACCTACTCGCGCAGCACCGAGTCCAGGCGCGGCCGGCAGGTCGCCGTCGAGGGGATCGCCCGGCCGGTGTGCATCACCCCGATCGTGGCCGGCTCCGAGGTGCTCGGGGTGGTGCTGTTGGTCAGCGACGCGATCGGTTCTGCCGACCTACGTTCGCTGGAACGGGCCGCGCTGGTGATGGCGGTGTCGCTGCTCAACGAACGTTCGCTGACCGAGGCCGAGCACCGGATGCGCGGTGAACTGCTCGAGGACCTGCTGGTCGCGCCGTACCGCGACCCGGCCGGGCTGCGCCGACGGGCGCTGCTGATGGGCATCGACATGGACCGTGGCAACGCCGTGCTGGTGGCCCGCCCGCGCGACATCGGCCGTCGGCGGGTGACCGCGACCGAGGCGGCCGCGATCGCGGTGGAGCAGGGTGGGCTGTCGGGCGAACACGGCGGCAACATCGTGTTGTTGCTGCCCGCCCCGCCGGACCTGGGCGCCGCGGCCCGGTCGATCGCGTCCCGACTGTCCGGGGTCACCGGCAGCCCGGTCACCGTCGGGGCCAGCCGATCTCCGGCGCAGGACCTGGCCCATCTGCCCGACGCGCACCAGGAGGCGGCCCGCTGTCTGGAGGTGCTGCTGACCCTGGACCGGGACGGTGAGGCGGCCAGCCTGGCCGAACTGGGCATCTACGGTGTGCTGCTGGCGAGGTCCGAACGCGAGGAGTACGAGCGGTTCGTCCAGCGGGTGATCGGACCGGTGCTCGACTACGACGAGCAGCGGGGCAGTGACCTGGTCAGCACACTGTTCACCTACTTCCAGTGCGACACCAACCTCAGCCGCACCGCCGCGGCGATGTATCTGCACGTCAACACGCTCTACCAGCGGCTGGACCGGATCGGGCAGCTACTCGGCCAGCGTTGGCGGCGTGGCGACGACGCGCTACAGGTGCACCTCGCGGTCAAGTTGCACAGCATCCTGACCCAGCCCGAACCACCGTGGCACCAGCCCTGACCCCAGACCTCGGGGCTCACGTCGGTCACACCAGCTCCGCTGGGGTGTTTTCCACCAGGTGCTAGACATCTGATCATGATGGTAGAACGCGTAGATCCGCCGCTGGAGGCTGGCGAGCGGGAGATGCTGACCGCGTGGCTGGACTGGCACCGGGCCACGTTGGAGCACAAGTGCGCCGGCCTGTCCGACGAGCAACTGCGCGAGCAGTCCACGCCGCCCTCGAAACTGTCGCTGCTCGGCCTGGTCCGACACATGGCCGAGGTGGAGCGGGCCTGGTTTCGGCGGGTGTTGGCCGGCGAGGACGTTCCGCTGGTCTACTCGCCGACCGGCGACTTCCAGGTGGCCTACGACGCGACAGGCGCCGACGTCGCGGAGGCGTTCGAGAACTGGCGATCGGAGTGCGAACTGGCCAGGAAGGTCGAAGCCGCCGCCACCTCGTTGGAGGTGACCGGCATGCAGCGGAAGTGGGGGGTGCCGGTGTCGCTGCGCTGGATCCTGGTGCACATGATCGAGGAGTACGCCCGGCACAACGGGCACGCGGACCTGCTGCGGGAACGCATCGACGGTGTCACCGGGGAATAGGGCACACAGCTCTGGGGCCCGTGGCCGGCGCCGCCGTGGCCTTTCGTACGGCGGCGCCG
>DATCXL010000305.1:0-19349 GCA_036565825.1 Mycobacteriales bacterium | reverse complement strand
AGGTGTCCAGATCCGTGCCGAGCAGGGCCAGACGCAGCGCGGGAATGCGGGTCTGTGCGGCGATCTGGTCGGCGTCGGTCGGATTGACCGGCGCCCCGGTGAACACCCCGACGTGCACCCCCAACGCGTCGGCGATGCGGGCGAGCGTCGACCGACGGTCGCACCGTTCCAGGCCGCGTTCCATCTTCGACAGGTGGCCCACCGAGATTCCGGCCATACCGGCGACGACGGCCAGGCTCTTGCCATGGCGCAACCGCTCGGTTCTGATGCGTTGGCCGATGGTCCGATCGTCTGGCATGGGACACCTCCCGCAGCAGAGGCTTCCGAGGCTACCTGCGTTCTCGGACCGTTCGGCAGGCCAAGTTCACGCGACAGCGGCCCGACCACGGGCGACCGGGCGCCTCAGTTCACCCCGGTTGTGTGGTGGTCGTGCCAACCGTGAACGGGTGGGTTCACCGATCCACCGTCGGGCTTCGAAGAACAGCCCGAGCCGCGGTTCTGGGCCGGAGCCGTCGACATGGATGGTGTGGACATGGCGGAGGTCGGCCGCATCGATCAGGATGCCGACTTCTTCCTCGGCCTCGCGGGCGGCGGCGGCGAGGACGGATTCGCCGGCGTCAAGTTTCCCTGACGGAAGGTGCCAGTGCCCGTCGAAGGTCGGGTTGGTGTCGCGTCGCCTGGTGAGCACCACGGTCGGTGTGGACCTGGACCATCCGTAGTTCCATGGCACGTCAGGACGGCTGGCCCGGATGCGCGGTCGGGCATCAGATCCAGGAGGGGAACCAGATGCGGGCGTGCCACTGGTCGTAGCTGAGCAGACCGCCGGTGAGCACCGGGTGCAGCCAGGCGAAGTTCACCAGCACCAGCGCGACGAACGCGCACACCGAGACCAGGCCCCATGTTCGGCGGCCGTCCGAGTCGTCGGCACGCCCGAGTACGTCCCCGAGTACGAACGTCACGCCCATCACCATGAACGGCACCAGCGGGGTCATGTAGAACAGGAACATGGTGCGGCCCGGGTCGGTGAGCCACACCGCCCAGCCGGCCACGAACGCCACCAACACCACCCCGGCCCGCCAGTCGAAGCGGGACATCAGCCGCCACAGCATCCACACCAGCGCCGGAACGAACGCCCACCACAGCACCGGCGTGCCGATCGCCAGGATCTCCCGGACGCACCGGGACGCCCCGCAACCGGTCGGCGCCGGATCACTCGGGTAGTAGTACGACAGCGGGCGGCCGTCGACCAGCCAACTCCACGGCTCGGACCTGTACGGGTGGAAGGTGGACAGGTGGACGTGGAAGTTGTAGGCCTCCCAGTGGTAGTGGATCAGCCCGCGTAGCGGTGAACCGAGCCACCACCAGTACTCCCGGTGGGTCTCGCCCCAGTGCCGACCGTAGGAGTTCTCACCCAGGAACCAGCCGGTCCAACTGGCCAGGTACGCGCCCACCGGAGCCACCGCGAACGCCACCACCGCGCCGGGCAGACCCCGGCCCAGGGTGGCACTCCACGGCCGCCGCACCCCGGTGACCCGCCGCGCACGGAAGTCCCACCACAGGGACAGCAGCGCGAAGCCGGCCAGGAAGTACACCCCGCTCCACTTCACCCCGCACGACAAACCGAGTAGTACGCCGCCGGCCAGCCGCCACGGACGCGGACCGAACCAGGGCCACCGTCCGTCGACAAGGTCACCGGACTCGACGGCCCGCGTCAGCCGTTCGCGCATCTGGTCCCGGTCCACCAGCAGGCAGGCGAACCCGGCCAGGACCAGCAGTGCCAGGAAGATGTCGAGCAGCGCCACCCGGCTCTGAACGAACGACAGCCCGTCGGCGGCCAGCAGCAGCCCGGCCACACAGCCCAGCAGGGTGGACCGGGTCATCCGCCGCACCGCACGGGTGAGGATCAGCACGCACAGTGTCCCGGCCAGAGCCGAGGGCACCCGCCAACCCCCCTCGTTGTAGCCGAAGACGTACTCGCCGGCCGCGATGAACCACTTGCCCAGCGGCGGGTGCACGATGAACAGGTAACCCGGGTTGGCCTCGTAGCCGTGCTGGAGCAGGTCGTGCGCCTCGGTGGCGTAGTAGATCTCGTCGAAGACCTTGCCCTTCGGGCTGCCCACCGCCCAGAACCTGGGTACCGCGGCCAGCGCGGTCACCACCAGGGTGCAGATCCAGGACAACACCGTGTCGCTGGGCATCGGGATCCGCAGGCGTTCCGCCGGCGGTCGCGTCGCGAGCGGTGGATCGAGGGGAAAGCCCTCGGGATCCTGGTCGGCCTCGGCCCACCGGACGGGCCGCTGCACGGTCACCGACATACGTGACGCTCCCGAAGCATGTGCCGATATTAGAGGAGCGAGTCCGGCTGGTACGGCGCCTGGAAGGTAGGCACCGATCTGTTTTGTCATGGTTTGTGGTAGTCGAGGGGATGGGATGGACCGGAGTTGCCCCGACATCAGGGCAGCACAGCAGGCCGACCCACGAACGGCGGGGGTTTCCGAGCCGGGGCTGTGTCTCGGCGGGGGTTGGAAGCCTTCGTCCGGGCGCCGCGGCACGGGTGAGGGTCGGCCGCCGGTCGCTCGTAGGCTGACCGGATGAACCAGACCAACCCCGGGGCCGACCCTGGATCCAACCTCGGGACCAACCCCGGGACCGGCCCTGGAACCGGCCGACGGTCCGGCGCCCGGATCGATCCGCAGACCGGTGTGGGCACCCTGGTGCTCGCCGGCGCGCCGCTGGGCGAGTCCAGGGATGCCAGTCCACGGCTGGCCGAGGCGTTGGGTCAGGCGCCGGTGGTCGCCGCCGAGGACACTCGCCGGTTGCGCCGGCTGGCCGCCACACTGGGTGTGCGGGTGTCCGGACGGGTGCTGTCCTACTACGACGCGAACGAGACCGCCCGAACGCCCGAACTGTTGGCCGCGCTGCGGGCCGGCCAGGACGTGCTGCTGATCACCGACGCGGGGATGCCCAGCGTGTCCGACCCGGGGTACCGACTGGTGTCGGCCGCCGCAGGCGAGGGCATTCCGGTGACCGCGTTGCCCGGCCCGTCGGCGGTGACCACGGCGTTGGCGCTGTCCGGTCTGCCCAGTGACCGGTTCTGCTTCGAGGGATTCCTGCCGCGCCGACCGGCCGACCGGCGGGCGGTGCTGGCCACACTGCGCGACGAACCGCGCACCATGGTGGTGTTCGAGGCACCGCACCGACTGGCCGCGATGCTGGCCGACGCGGCGGCGGCACTGGGGGCGGACCGGCCGGCGGTGGCCTGTCGGGAGATGACCAAGACCTACGAGGAGGTCCGCCGGGGCACGCTGGGTGAACTGGCCGAGTGGGCGGCCGGTGGGGTGCGCGGCGAGGTGACCCTGGTGTTGGCCGGTGCTCCGCGGCGCGCACCAGAGCCGGTCGACCCGGCGAGGCTGGCGGCGGACGTGGCAGACCTGGAACGTTCCGGACAGTCACGTAAGGAGGCGATGCTCGCGGTGGCGCGCGCGGCCGGGGTGTCACGAAGGGTGGTCTACGACGCGGTGGTTTCGGCGCGTTCGGGTTCCCTTTCGGGCGCGGCGAGAGTTACCGTTGACTCGGAGGACGATCGCCATGACAGAGGTCGAATCCAGTTATGAGACCTACGGCTTCCGGTGTGGGCGTTGTGATCACACCTGGGAGAGGGTGTACGAGGTACGCCGGTGGCAGGAACAGTGTGGGGACGAGTTCGCGTGTTATCGGATCAACGGTGTGCAGGCGGTGTCGCCACGAAACGCGGCATGTCCGCGTTGCGGTGGATATCGGGTGAGGTTGCTTCCCGTGCACGCCTCTTCGGAAAACGAGGTCACCCGTGAGGGTGATGACACAGCCGAAACTCCATGGTACGGATGGGCCGTGCTCAGCGAGGTCTGCCATGTGCCTGGAACCGGTCACTCCTGATTGCTGTTAGGCTTTTGTTCGCATTTCGTCAGTGGTTGATACTGATCAAAGGAATGCCAGCATGGCCACAACATCGGGCACGTCAACGAGTCATGTCGGATCGATCCCACTGGTCGAGGAGGGCCGGCTCAGACGTCATATCGGGCTGGTTGGGCTGCTGTTCACCGGCGTCGGGTCGATCATCGGGTCGGGTTGGCTGTTCGGGGCGCTCAACGCCTCGCGACTGGCCGGGCCTGCCGCGATCCTGTCCTGGCTGACCGGCGGGGTGATGATCCTGCTGATCGGTCTGGTCTATGCCGAACTGGGCACCATGTTCCCGGTAAGCGGTGGAGTCGTGCGGTTCCCACACTGGTCGTTCGGCTCGTTCGCCAGTTTCACCATGGGCTGGGTAACCTGGATCGCGGCGGCCACGGTCGCGCCGATCGAGGTCGAGGGCGCGCTACAGTACGCCACCCACTACGTATCCTGGCTCACCACCGAATCCAACGGCGTACAGGTACTCACCACGAGCGGATACGCGATCGCGGTGGTGGGCATGGCGCTGTTCTGTCTGATCAACATCATCGGCGTCCGGACCTTCGCCCGACTGAACAACGTGCTGGTCTGGTGGAAACTCGCGGTCATCTCGCTGGTCGTGGTGGCCTTCCTGCTCAGCACGTTCCACTCCGCCAATTTCCATTCCCACGGCTTCGCTCCCGCCGGCGGCCACGGCGTCTTCTCCTCGATCGCCACCGCCGGAATCGTGTTCTCGTTCCTGGGTTTCCGACAGGGGGTGGAACTGGCCGGCGAGAGCGACAACCCGCGGCGGAACGTGCCGATCGCGGTGGTCGGCTCGGTACTGATCACCATGCTTATCTACATCCTGTTGCAGGTGGCGTTCATCGGCTCGGTCCGACCTTCCGACATCGCCGGCGGCTGGTCGGGCCTGTCATTCACCGGTGACGCCGGCCCGCTGGCGGCGGTCGCGACCATCCTCGGGCTGGGTTGGTTGGCCACCCTGCTCTACGTCGACGCGGTGGTCTCACCGACCGACACCGGCCTGATCTACACCACCGCCACCGCCCGGATCTCCTACGCGATGGGACGCAACGGCAACGTGCCGGGGTCGCTGGCCAGTGTGAGTCGCCGAGGCGTGCCATGGGTCAGCGTGGCGCTGGCGTTCGTGATGGGCTGCGTGGTGTTCCTGCCGTTCCCCGGGTGGCAGAAACTGGTCGGGTTCATCACCTCGGCGACCGTGCTGTCGTTCGGTTCGGGTCCGCTGGTGCTCGCCGCGATGCGTCGCCAGTTGCCCGACCAGGAGCGGCCGTTCCGGCTACCCGGCGGGCACCTGATCCCGCTGCTGGCCTTCTTCTCGTCGAACATGATCGTCTACTGGGCCGGTTGGGACGTGAACTGGAAGCTGTTCGTCACGATCCTGCTCGGGTTCGCGCTGCTGGCCGCGCACCGTGCCACCTCGCACGGCGACCGGCCGGTGATGGACTGGCGGGGCGGCTGGTGGTTGCCACCGTGGTTCGGCGCGCTGGCGCTGGTCTCCTGGCTGGGTGGTTACAGCTCCGACGGTGCCGACCACGGTCAGTTGGGGGTGATCGGCTTCGGCTGGGGCTTCGCGGTGATGGGGGTGCTCAGCGTGGCGGTCTACGGGGTGGCGATGCGCTCCCGGCTGCCCGGCGGGCGGACCGCCGAACTCATCACCGGCAGCGCACCGAGGACCCGGTCGACCGGCCAGACCCACCCGATCACACAGACCGACCCGACCCCGGGCACCGGCATCCCCGCCGGTGGCGAGTTCCCAGCCGGCGCCGGCTGACCCGGCTCACACCGTCATCGATCATTGTTGTTACCGTAGACGTGGTTAAAAAGGTAGATATATAGAAATGAGAGTAAACGGCAGTCTGTCAGATGAGGACGTGGCGTTCAGCTTGGAGGACGACCACGTCGCGGCCTGGGACGAGTGGGACGGCAGTGAGGATGCCCGTCTGTGGGACACGACCACGACGGACGGGATCGCCGCCACGTCGGGGTGACATCCACTTGGTTGGTCCCGGCCTGCCGGTTCCACCTGTGGTCAGTGGCCTGCTGCGGGGCGTGCGGTGGAGGCGTCTCCGGGTCGTGCGGTGGGCGTGGCGGTGTGGGTCGCGGGGTGGGTGTGCGGAAAGTCGGTGCGAGGTGACTCGCAGCGATCACTACCCTTGGGTGTCATGTCGAGCACCAAGCACATCCTGACCGCGGTCGCCTGGCCCTATGCCAGCGGTCCACGCCACATCGGTCACGTCGCCGGCTTCGGAGTGCCCTCCGACGTGTTCAGCCGGTACCACCGGATGGCGGGCAACAAGGTGCTGATGGTGAGCGGCACGGACGAGCACGGCACGCCGATCACGGTGAAGGCCGACCAGGAGGGCGTCACCGCCCGCAAACTCGCCGACAACTACAACCGGGTGATCGCCGAGGACCTGCGCGCACTGGGGCTGTCCTACGACCTGTTCACCCGAACCTCCACCCACAACCACCATCGCATCGCCCAGGAGATCTTCGTCGGGCTGTTCAAGAACGGGTACGTCTTTCCGAAGACCACGCTCGGTGCGATCTCCCCGTCTACCGGGCGAACCTTGCCGGACCGTTACATCGAGGGCACCTGCCCCATCTGCGGCTATGACGGGGCGCGCGGTGACCAGTGCGACAACTGTGGCAACCAACTCGACCCGACCGACCTGGTCGGCCCGCGCAGTCGGATCAACGGCGAGACCCCCAGGTTCGTGGAGACCGAGCACTACTTCCTCGACCTGCCGGCGCTCGCCGAGGCCCTGGGAACGTGGCTGCGAACCCGGTCGACCTGGCGACCCAACGTGCTCAAGTTCTCCCTGAACCTGCTCGACGACCTCAAGCCACGGGCCTACACCCGCGACATCGACTGGGGTGTGCCGGTGCCGTTGGACGGCTGGCGGGACCGGGCGGACAAGCGGATCTACGTGTGGTTCGACGCGGTGGTCGGCTACCTGTCGGCGTCGATCGAGTGGGCCCGCCGGTCTGGCGACCCCGAGGCGTGGCGGGCCTGGTGGCAGGCCGAGGATGCCGAGTCCTACTACTTCATGGGCAAGGACAACATCGTCTTCCACGCGGAGATCTGGCCGGCCCAGATCCTCGGTTACAACGGCGAGGGAGCCAAGAACGGCACGCCTGGTTCACTCGGACGGCTGAACCTCCCGCACGAGGTGGTCTCCAGCGAGTTCCTCACCATGGAGGCGCGCAAGTTCTCCTCCTCGCGTGGGGTGGGCATCCTGGTTCGTGACTTCCTGTCCCGTTACCAACCTGACGCACTGCGTTACTACCTGGCCGTGGCCGGGCCGGAGAGCCACGACACCGACTTCACCTGGTCGGAGTTCCTGCGTCGCACCAACGACGAACTGGTCGCCGGCTGGGGCAACCTGGTCAACCGGTCGGTGTCCATGGCCGCCCGGAACTTCGGTGAGGTCCCCCATCCCGGTGAACAGACCGACGACGACCGGGCGTTGCTGCAGCACTCCGCCGCCGCCTTCGACTCGGTCGGTGAGCTGATCGCACGGTCCCGGCAGAAGGCGGCTATCTCCGAGGCGATGCGGGTGGTCGGTGAGGCGAACAAGTACCTGTCTGACCAGGCGCCGTGGAAACTGCGGGAGACCGACCGGGATCGGATGGGCACGATCCTGTACACGGCGCTACAGGCCGTCGACGACTGCAAGGCACTTCTCACCCCGTTCCTGCCACATTCGGCACAGACCGTGCATGAGTTGCTGGGGAATCACGGCACATGGTCGGGTATGCCGGAACTGCGCGACGTCGACGAGGAGGCGCCCGGCGGTGGCACGAACGCCTACTCGGTGATCGCCGGTGACTACCAGACCGAGGCACGCTGGGCGTCCATCCCGATCCGGGCCGGCACCCCACTGGCCACGCCCACCCCGGCCTTCCGCAAACTCGACCCCTCGGTGGTGGACGAGGAACTGGCGCGGCTGGAACAGGGCGAGTGAGCGGGTCGGCCCGGCGGCAGCGCCCGACCGGGCCGCCGCCGGCACCCGAACCGTTGGGCGCCGAGGTCTTCGACAGCCACTGTCACCTGGACGCGATGGGCTGTCGTGAGCCCGCGGAGGTGGCCGCGGCCCTGGCCGCCGCCCGGGCGGTCGGGGTCCGACGGGTGGTGACCGTGGGGGACACGGTCGAGTCGTCCCGATGGTGCGTATGGGCCGCCGGTTGCCACCCGGACGTGTACGCGGCGGTGGCGGTTCACCCGAACGAGGTGGGTGGGATCGGCGAGGCGGACTACCAGGAGATCCGCCGGTTGGCCGCTGATCCACGGGTGCGGGCGATCGGCGAGACCGGATTGGACTACCACTGGGGCCGGGTCGACCCGGCGGTGCAGCAGGAGGCGTTCCGTCGGCACATCGCCATCGCCAAGGAGACCGGTAGGGCGCTGGTGATCCACGACCGTCAGGCCCACGACGACGTGCTGCGGGTGCTCGCCGAAGAGGGTGCTCCGGAGTGGACGGTGTTCCACTGCTTTTCGGGAAACGCCGACATGGCAGCGGTTTGCGTCGAGCGGGGTTACGTTCTCAGTTTCGCCGGCCCGGTCACCTTCACCAACGCGCCGGGGCTGCGTGAGGCGGTGCGGGTGGTACCGCTGGACCAACTGCTGGTGGAGACCGACGCGCCGTTTCTGACCCCACACCCGCATCGGGGTCGGCCGAACGGACCACAGATGGTTCCGCTGATCGTTCGCGCGATTTCCCAGGAAAAGCAGGTGGATGTCGGTACCCTCTGCGCGGCGATATCGGTGACCGGACAACGCGTCTTCGGATCCTGGTGAGCGGACCGCATGGAGTACGACTCTCGTCACAACAGGTGGCAGGACATTGCCACGTCTCGCATTCCTCGTTACAGTCCCGAAACCGACGGCCGGGATGAGGCAACCAGGAGCGCGAGGCGCGCGGCGCACGAGGCGACACACGGAACGGCACGCGAACATGTGCGGGGATCCGGGCGTGCGCGCAGGGCGCCGACACCAACTCCTCCTCTGCCCGGAGGGCGCGAGGTTCGGAGCGTTGTGCGTCGTCCACTGAAACTGGGCCTGTACGGTCTGGTGATCGCTGGCCTGGTCGGTGGGGCGACCGGCTGGGCCGCTATGGACAAGTCGGTCACAGTTCGCATAGACGGTGCGTCCCAGCAGGTCAGAACCTACGCGGACACCGTCCAGAGTGTCCTGGACAAGGCGGGTGTACGGGTCGGCGCGCACGACACGCTCGCCCCGCCCGCCAACGCGTCGATCAGTGACGGGTCGGAGGTCGTGCTACGGCGCGGACGACTGCTTCGCCTCACCGTTGACGGTCACAACCGGAACCTCTGGGTGACCGCGACGTCTGTGGACGAGGCGTTGCAGCAGATCGGTTACCGGGAGTCGGGGCTGTACCTGTCGGCCAACCGACACAAACGCCTGCCGCTGGACGGCTTCGCGTTGACCATCCGCACCCCCAAGAAGGTCGCCCTCATCGTCGACGACAGGACCAGGCAGGTGGTGAGTACGGCCGCGACCGTCGGCGAGCTGCTCCGTGACCAGCATGTCAAGTTGTCTACAAAGGACCTCGTGTCGCAGGTGACCGAGGCCCCGCTGACGAACAACATGCGGATCAAGATCTCCCGCGTGCACATCAACCGGATCTCCGAACAGGACGTGATCCCGCACGACGTGGTGAAGAAGAACGATCCCAACCTGACCGTGGGTGTACAGCAGACCCAGACCCGGGGTGTCGACGGACTACGCGAGGTGGTCTTCGACATCACCTACATCGATGGTGCGCCGGCGCAGCGCAAGATTCTGTCCACCAAGGTGCTCAGGAAACCGGTCGACGCGGTCCTGCTGATAGGCACCAAACCGCCGGCCGACACCGGCGCACAGACAGGTGCGGCCGGACACAACTGGGATGCCGTGGCGCAGTGTGAGTCCACCGGCAACTGGCATATCAACACCGGCAATGGTTTCTACGGTGGGTTGCAGTTCGACTACACCACGTGGCTGTCCAATGGGGGCGGTGTGTACGCGGAGCGCGCCGACCTGGCCACCCGGGAGCAGCAGATCTCGATCGCCGAGAAGGTCTGGCAGGCGCGTGGCATCTCGCCCTGGCCGGTCTGCGGCAAGTACCTGTACACGTGACAGAACTGCTCGGCCCGGCCGAGATCAGGGCACTGGCCGAACGGTTGGGTATCCGTCCGACCAAGTCGCTCGGTCAGAACTTCCTGCATGACGCCAACACGGTGCGTCGGATCGTGCGCACCGCCGACCTTCGACCCGACGACGTGGTACTGGAGGTCGGCCCGGGCCTCGGGTCACTCACTCTCGGGCTGCTGCCCGGGTGTGCGCACGTCACCGCGGTCGAGGTGGACCCGGTGCTCGCCGGCGCGCTTCCCGCCACGGTGCGGACGAAGCTGCCCGGATACGCGGACCGGCTCGACGTGGTCACCGCCGATGCGCTGACGGTGCGCCAACTGCCCGGCCCGGCGCCCACCATGCTGGTCGCGAACCTGCCGTACAACGTGGCGGTGCCGGTGCTGTTGCACCTTCTCGCGGTGCTGCCCACCCTGACCGGCGGGCTGGTGATGGTGCAGGCGGAGGTGGCCGAGCGGCTCACCGCGCCACCGGGGAGCCGGGTGTACGGGGTGCCGTCGGTGAAGCTGGCCTGGTACGCCTCGGCCCGTCGGGCTGGCGCCGTGCCACGTTCGGTGTTCTGGCCGGTGCCCAACGTCGACTCCGGACTGGTCGCCTTCACCCGGCGCGAACCGCCCGGTGGCGCACCCCGACAACAGGTGTTCGCCGTCGTGGACGCGGCGTTCGCGCAGCGACGTAAGACCCTGCGCGCAGCCCTGGCCGGCTGGGCCGGTTCGCCGGCGCGCTCCGAGGAGGTACTACGCGCGGCCGGAGTCGACCCGGGAGCCCGAGGGGAGGCCCTCGACGTCGAGGCGTTCACCCGTGTCGCCGCGCAGGCCAGCCAGGCCGGCATCCACTGACCGGCAGTGGCCAACGGTCACGCCGACCACTGGGCCGATCGTGTGGCGCAGCTCACCCGGCGGCCCGTGTAGGCGGGTGGATGGTCCGGTCGGTCGAGTCCGGGTGCCGGCGGTGCCATAGCATCGGCCCGGCCCCTGCCCACCGGACCGGGCCTGTCACCGAAAGTGTGTAGCGGTACCGAAGGAGCCCCCCTGAACGCGCGTCTGGTCGGAGTACCCGAGCCGATAACCGTGCGGGTGCCGGCGAAGGTGAACCTCCATCTCGCCGTCGGTGACCGGCGCGACGATGGGTATCACGAACTGATGACCGTGTTCCACGCGGTGTCACTGTGCGACGAGGTCACCGCTACCCCGGCCCGCGACCTGTCGCTGTCGGTCCACGGCGAGGGAGCCGACCAACTCCCGGTCGGAGAGTCGAACCTGGCCTGGCGGGCGGCGGTTCTGTTGGCCAGCAGGGCCGGGGTCGACCCGACCGTGCACCTGGACCTGGTCAAGCGCATCCCGGTTGCCGGTGGGCTGGCCGGCGGCAGCGCGGACGCCGCTGCCGCCCTGGTCGCCTGCGACGCCCTCTGGGGGAGTTCGATGGCCCGCGAGGAACTGCTCGAACTGGCCACCGAACTGGGTAGTGACGTGGCGTTCGCGCTCACCGGTGGTACCGCGCTGGGCACCGGCCGGGGTGAGCGGTTGACCCCGGTGCTCGCCCCGGGCCGCTGGCACTGGGTGCTGGCGGTGGCCGAGGGCGGCCTGTCCACCCCCACCGTGTACGGCGAACTGGACCGGTTGCGTGCGGGGGACATCCCCCGAGTCGGGCCGCCAGACGCGATGATCGAGGCACTGCGCTCGCACGACCCTCGGCGGCTGGGCGGGTTGCTGGGCAACGACCTACAGGCCGCCACGTTGGTGTTGCGGCCGGACCTGCGACACACCCTGCGGGCCGGTACCGAACTGGGCGCACTCGGCGGGTTGGTGTCTGGTTCCGGGCCGACCTGCGCGTTCCTCGCGCTGTCCCACGAACAGGCGGTCCGGCTGGCCGCCGCGCTGGCCGGTGCCGGGGTGGCCCGCACCGTGCGGGTGGCGCACGGGCCGGTGGCCGGCGCCCGCGTGGTGGAGTCGTCCCGGTGAGCGCACCACGGTCCAATCCGGTCAACCTGGTGAACCTGGAGACGGTCACCAAGGCACACGGCACGACCGTGCTGCTCGACGCGGTTTCCTGCGGCGTGGCGGCCGGCGAGCGCGTTGGCGTGGTCGGTCGCAACGGCAGCGGCAAGACCACCCTGCTCCAGGTGCTGACCCGTCGCCAACCACCCGACTCCGGGCGGGTCAGCCACGCCTCCGGCCTGCGGATCGGAATGCTCGGGCAGGCCGGCGATCTGCCGGCCGGCGACACCGTGCGCGAGGTGGTGCTTCGGGCCGGGTTCGCCGCCGAACACGAGTGGGCCGGCGACGCGGCGGTACGTGGGGTGCTGGCCGGCCTCGGCCTGGTCGACCTGGGCCTGGACACCGCGACAGACGGGCTGTCCGGTGGCGAGCGGCGCCGGGTCGGGTTGGCCGGTCAACTCGTACACGAGGCGGACCTGCTGGTCCTGGACGAGCCCACCAACCATCTCGACGTGGAGGGGGTGGCCTGGCTCGCCGAGCATCTGCGGGCACGCCGGTCGGCGTTGGTGGTGGTGACCCACGACCGGTGGTTCCTCGACGAGGTGTGCCAGACGACCTGGGAGGTCGGTGACGGTCAGGTCCGGGCGTTCGATGGCGGCTATGCCGCCTACGTGCTCGCCAGGGCCGAACGGGCCCGTCAGGCCGCGGCCACCGAGGCCCGGCGACAGAACCTGTTGCGTAAGGAGCTGGCCTGGTTGCGTCGCGGTCCACCGGCCCGCACCAGCAAGCCGAAGTTTCGGATCGAGGCGGCCCAGGCGCTGATCGCGGACGAACCCCCGCCGCGGGACTCCGTGAGTCTGCAGGCGTTCGCCACCCACCGACTGGGTCGGTCGGTGTACGACGTGGAGGACGTGACACTGCGGTTCGGTGACCGGGTGCTGTTCGACCACCTCACCTGGCGGCTGGGACCGGGAGACCGGGTCGCGATCGTCGGGGTGAACGGGTCGGGCAAGACCAGCCTGCTGCGGTTGCTGATGTCCGACCTGGCCCCCGAGCACGGCCAGGTACGCGTCGGCCAGACCGTGCGGGCCGGTTACCTGTCCCAACAGGTGACCGAACTGCCCGACGAACTGCGGGTACTCCAGGCCGTCGAGGAGATCGGGCGGATGGTGCGGGTCGGCAGGGCCGAACTGTCCGCCGGACAGCTCCTGGAACGGTTCGGGTTCGCCCGGTCCCGGCAGTGGACACCGGTCGCGGACCTGTCCGGCGGTGAGCGACGTCGCCTGCAACTTCTCCGGTTGTTGATGGACGAACCGAACGTGCTGCTGCTGGACGAACCAACCAACGATCTGGACACCGACACCCTCGCCGCGTTGGAGGACATGCTGGACGGCTGGCCGGGCACGCTGGTGGTGGTCAGCCACGACCGGTACTTCGTCGAGCGGGCCTGCGACGGTGTGGTGGCCCTGCTCGGTGACGGTCGGCTGTCCAACCTGCCCGGTGGGGTGGAGGAGTATCTGGCCCGGCGACAGGCGGACCGGGCGGGACCGACGGCCACCTCGGCCGCCGCCGAGGTGGCGCCCGAACGCACGCACCCGGCGCGGGACCACCGCGCCGGTCGCAAGGAGTTGGCCCGGCTGGAACGGCGCGAGGCCGAACTGCACAGGGCGCTGGCCGAACACGCGACCGACTACCAGCGGGTGTCCGAACTGGACGCCGAACTCCGTGCGACCGTGTCCGAACGCGACGACGTGGAGACCACCTGGCTGGAGCTGTCCGAGCAGCTCTGATCCGCACCATGTGGACGTCGTGCCGCCCGCCCCGATCGGGCCCGCCGACTCTTCGTGGGGGATCCGCACTGTCAACCGGGTTCTGGTGGGGGTTTTCGCGCGAAACCCCCCACCCGAATGGCGACCGGTCACACCCCGACGGACACTGCTGGCATGGGGGTCCGCCGGTGGGACGGCCGGAGGGCCCTGACACGCCTCGGCCCGGTCGGGAGGCAGGTCGTGAAGCTGCACGAGGAACTGCCGGTGGACCACAAGCTGGCCAGGGTCTACCGGCTCGGGGCCGGGCTGATCGGCGCCTTCCTGCTCATCTTCGGCATCCTGGGATTCCTGCGTTCCGCGGAACTGGTCGGGCCGGAGGGCGTGCAGGTGCTCGGCCTGTCCAGCAACGGACTGCTCAGCGGCATCTCGGTCCTGGTCGGACTGCTCCTGATCGTTGTCGCCTGGATCGGCGGGAACCTGGCCTCCACCGTGAACAGCGTGCTCGGCTTCCTGTTCCTGCTCAACGGGCTACAGGGCCTGGCGCTGCTGCGCACCTCGCTGAACGTGTTCGCCTTCGACGTTCGCAACGTGATCTTCAGCTTCGTGGTGGGCCTGGCACTGCTGATCTTCGGTCTGTACGGGAGGGTGAGCGGCGGGTTGACCGCGGAGAACCCGTACTGGCGGGCCCGGCACGGCCTCACCAACGAGGAGGCCCGGCGCGAGCAGGAGAGGGCCGACCGGGTGGAGGAGGCACAGGCCCGCGCGGAACAGGCCCGGGTCGAGTCGGGCCACAAGCCGGGCGACGACAAACCGCCCGAGCCCTGGTAGCCAGCCGCCGTGCCGGGTTGGCTGCCGTGCCGTGTTGGCTGCCAGTGTCCCGGCGGCCAACGAACAACGCCGGGGCGTCGCGGTCAGGACGTGATGAGCCTGGGCTTGTGCTCCAGGTGGGACAGGCCGTTCCAGGCCAGGTTGACCAGGTGCGCGGCGACCTCCTCCTTGCGGGGTTTGCGCACCTCCAGCCACCACTGACCGGTGAGCGCGACCATCCCGACCAGGGCCTGGGAGTACAGACCGGCCAGCTTCGCCTCGTAGTCGCGTCGACGGAACTCCCCGGCCAGGATGTACTCCACCTGGCTGGCGATGTCGCCGATCAGGCTGGAGAACGTGCCGGTGGCACTGGCCACCGGCGAGTCGCGGACCAGGATGCGAAAGCCGTCGGTCTCGTCGTCGACGTAGCTGAGCAGCGCCATGGCGGCCTGCTCCAGCAGTTCACGCGGGTGTCCGCCGGTCAGGGCGCTGGTCACCCGTTCCAGCAGGCGGCTGATCTCCCGGTCGACCACGACGGCGTACAGCCCCTCCTTGCCACCGAAGTGTTCGTACACCACCGGCTTACTGACCCCGGCCCGTGCGGCTATCTCCTCGATCGAGGTACCGTCGAAGCCGCGTTCGGCGAACCGAGCGCGGCTGACGTCGAGAAGTTGTTGACGGCGTTCCTTGCCGGTCATCCGAACCCGTGGCCGGCTACTTCGACTGGGATCACTCACCCGGTCATCCTGCCAGTTTCTGGTTGGGCGCCGACCGGCCGTGCTGGCCGGGCTGACCGGGCTGACCGGAGTCGACCAGGGTTGCCGGGGCCCCGGCGCACCCCCGAAGGGGTGCGCGGCGACTCCCGGCTCAACCGATCCGTCTCTGTTGGTCGGCGGCCAGAAGTTTGGAGATGAGTCGTTCGCGACTGGCCCAGTGCACGTCGGTGGCCCACCCGAGCACCTCGAACCACCTGATCACCCGAGCGCCCGGGTCGAGTTGTCCGCGAAGGACGCCAAGACGGGCGGCGGTGGGGTCGGCGTGGTGCAGGTTGTGCCAGCTCTCGCCGAACGAGATGATCGCCAGCGGCCAGAAGTTGGACGACCTGTCCCGGGCGGCGAACGGCCGGTCGCCGATGGTGTGGCAGACCGAGTTGATCGACCAGGTCACGTGGTGCAGCACGCAGACCCGCACCAGGCTGGCCCAGAAGAACGCGGTCAGCGCGCCGGTCCACGACCACGACACAAGTCCGCCGATCAGCGCGGGAGACAGCATGCTCACCGCCACCAGGGCTGGAAAGTGCCTGCTGACCCGCTGGATGTCGCGGTCGGCCAGCATGTCCGGGGCGAACCTTTCCTGGTTGGTCTGCTCGACGTCGAACATCCACCCGATGTGGGCCCAGCACATTCCCTTGAGCAGCGCGGGAACCGTTTCGCCGAAGCGCCACGGGGAGTGTGGGTCGCCCTCCTTGTCGCTGAACGCGTGATGCCGGCGGTGGTCGGCCACCCACCTGGTCACCGGTCCCTCGATGGCCAGGCTGCCGGCGATGGCCAGCCCGATGTGCAGCGCCCGGTTGGCCTTGAACGCGCCGTGGGTGAAGTAACGGTGGTACCCGACCGCGATTCCGATGCCGGACACCGAGTAGAAGATGATCGCGATGACCACGTCGCGCCAGTGCAGGCCCCATCCCCAGGCCACCGGGACTGCCGCGAGCACAGCCAGGAACGGGATGATGACGAACGAGTAGAGGGCGACCTGCTCAACCATGCCCTTGCGTTCGTTGGTGATTGGTTTGGGACCAGACCGGCCGCCGTTCTGCTTGGCAGCGGGCGGTGTGACGGAGGAACTCGTCGGGGTAACGGTCATCCGGGATCCTCGGTTGGTCGGGGCGCTGTGGCGCCATACGGCCTTAGCTACGCCACCGTAACCTACGGCATCGTAGGTTTGAAGGGTGGTCTTCCCATGAGCCTGCGGGGTGAACCCTCGCAACCGATTGCTGGTGCCCGCTGTGCCGCTGCGGCAAACTGGCTGCGTGTCGTACCCAGGGTCAGACCACCAGTCCTTCGAACCCGCCGAACCCGCCGAACCCGGCGGACCTGACGAAACGGTCAAGCTTGACCTAAATGCTCAGGCCGGGCAGGCCGGGCAGGGGCAGATCGGGCAGGTCGGGTCGTCTCCGGGTGCCTCCGACGGCCCGGTCCGGGTTCGGGTCGAGCGGCTGGAGGAGTTCGGCGGCGACGAGGCGTGCTGGCTCAACCGGGTATGCCCCGAGTGCGGACGGATCACCGAAGGACGCGACGCGAACCGCTGTGCGTCCTGTGGTGGGCCGCTCCCGTCGGACTGACATCGGCCGGTCCCGGCACCGCCCCCGCACGGCCACCGGATCCGCGCCGATCAGAAGTTGAGTGGCTGCACCGACACGGGTCGGTTCACCCGGTCCAGCCCGACCACCGACAGTCTCTGGCCGGGCTTTGGCAGCCCGACGAATGCCACCGGATGCCCGGGCCGGAATCCCTTCGGCCGGGGTGCCAGATCCACGTTGGACGTACCCGGACCTCCTGCCAGCAGCAGGTAGCCGCGGTGGTCACGGGCCGAGGTCCAGGCCAGCCCGTCGACCGAGGTGTCCGGCGGTCCGACGCTGAGCCGGACGTTGGAGTACCGCACCGAGTCGCCGGTGACCAGGGCGAACACCTGCGCGAACCGCCCGGGGCTGTCCGAGCTGGTCGTGTCGCCCGGGCTGGTCGTGTCGCCCGGGCTGGTCGCGCCCGGTTGGTCGGTGACCAGCCACGACAGTCGGAGCACCTGGCCGACCGCGCCGTCCGGCAGTTTGCCCGCCCAGACCGGAGCGACCCCCAGATCTGGTACCAGTGCCCGCGAGGCGACCGTGCCGTCGGTTCTGTCCGTGCCGTCGGTCAGCGACGGGGCGGTGGCGGCCGATGCGGCACAGTTCACCAGGCCGTGCAGCGCACCGAAGTACGCGCTCCGGGCCGGCTCGTCCGCCGGGGGTTCGGTGACCGCGGTGGCCGGTCCGTCGACGGTCGCGTCCAACGCGTAGTCCGCAACGCCGTCGGAGGTGTCCGAACCGTCCGGGCCGGACCCGCCGGCGGTACCCGCGTTGGCGAGTTGGAGTAGCGGCAGGGTGCAGTGGTCGGTCTGACGTGCCCACGGCTCGGACAGTCCGTTGTGCAGCCCGAGCACACGGAAGGCCAGCGCGCCGACCGGCTCCTGGCCGTCCGGGTCGTTGACGGCCAGTGCCGACACCCCCGGTGCGACCAGGTAGCGACGGGACCCGGGTTGGTCAGGGTCCAGGCCGGCCAGGTCGAGTGCCAGCGTCGGCGCGCTGGTCACCACCCGGGTGAGTTCCAGACCCCGCCCGTCATGACCAGCCCGGTCGACCATGGAACCGAGCACACGTCGGCCGCCCTGGTCCCTACCGGCCAGCACCACCAGTGACCGGTCGCCGGTGAGCCGGCCCGCCCACAGCACCGTGGGCAGGTCGGTCTGGTCGGTCTGGTCGGTCTGGTCGGGGTCCTCGCCCAGGCCGCCATAGTCCTTCGCCTGCCACACCCGTACCGCCGCGCGCAGCAGTTCGCGTTCGTGCAGCAGGTCACCTCGGGCCTGCCACCGGGCCGGGTCGGCCGGACCGGTCGAGGCCGCGGTGTGCCGCAACGGTTCGTCGCCGGGATCGGGCCTGGTCACCGTCACCGCCAACAGCGCGCCGCCGACCAGCGCCACCACCGCCGCCGAGGCGGTCAACGTCCGCCGCAGCCGGCGGGCACGGCGTGCCCGGGACAGCGCCTGGGTGGGAACCAGGCCGCTGGCCGGCATCAGTGCCGGCCCGTCGAAGACCTCCCGGCGTTCGGCCTCGGTGAGTTGGGCGTGGGTCTCCAAAGACGCGCGTACCCGGGAGAGCGTCTGCTCGGTCTCGACCCTTGGCAGTCCCAGTACCGCACCGGCCACCGCGTCGGCCATGCCCTCGGCCTCGGTGAGCACCACCAGGCCCCGCTCCACCGCCGGCAACGTCATCAGCCGGCGCCACAACCGGGCCGCCGGGGTCGGACCGGCGAGTCCGGGCAGCAGGCCAGCGGAGTACGCGTCGACCCGGGTCCGTACCGCGCGACGTAACAGCTTGCGGCGGGCCTGCACGTAGGGCCCGGAACGGCCCACCGAGATCAGCGTCTGGCGGGTCAACTGATACGCGCGGTCCGGGCTGCCGGTCACCAGCAGAGCCAGCCGGGCCAACCTGTCGCTTGACCCCCAGGCACGCGCGCCGTCGACCTCCCGGGCCGCCGACACCGACTTCACCTCGGTGGCCAGGTCGTCGTGCGGCATCGCCGGGTTCTGGGGCTCTGACAGTGCCTGGGGTTCCTCGTCGACCAGCTTCCCGGGTAGCTCCTCGCCCTGCCTCTCGCCTCGGCCCTCGATCTGTTCGTCGACCTGTGCCTCGACCTGTGCCTCGACGTGCGCCTCGACCTGCGCCTCGTTCCCGGTGTCCACCGACCGCGCCCTCGTGTCTTCCGAATCCACTAGCCCTGTCAGACAACAGGCACGATGATGGCCTCTCGTGCCCGTCCGCGTGGTCGGGTTGCGTCACTACGTGCCCGGCCCACGTCATACTGTGGTGGTCGCACAGATGGGGGATGGGGTAATAGGCAGCCCGCCGGCCTTTGGAGCCGTGCAGTCTCGGTTCGAGTCCGAGTCCCCCAGCCGTTTCTCGCAAGGCCCCGATGATTA